>JBDKUU010000295.1:0-11960 GCA_039679525.1 Phycisphaerales bacterium
AACGATACAGACTCGCCTCAAGGACCCCATGAGCCACCGCCCTTCCGTCGACAATTGCAGCCAATCAATGACCCGAGACGGCCGGAGAACCGGCTCGAATCGGCTCAGGAATGTGCGTGCTTGGTGATCGCCTTGTGGCCGCGACCCGGCTTGATCTTCTTCCTGCCGGCCGCGCGAGTGCGCTGACGGTTGATCACTTTGCGGCCCCCGGCGGTCTGCCGGCGGGAACGGAACCCCTGGCTCCTCTTCTTCTTGCGATTACTGTGCTTGCCGTTTTCCATAGTGTCCTTCCGTCCTCAAAGCATCAGATCAAACGATCGTAAGTAAATGCCCCGTAAAGACTAACTGCCGACCGGCAGGGCCTGTCCGGCGAACAGCCCGTAGAGAATACCAGATGGGAGGACGAATTTCAACGTTTTTTCGCCATCGACCGAAATCCGCGCGTGCGGGCGGGTTTGAGACCCGTCCCTACGAGGGGCCCAAAACCGCCGGGTCCTGCTGGTAAAAGCGTTTGAGCTCCTCGTACAACCTGGGATAGGACCGCCGAAGATCGACGGGGCTCTCGAAGAACGTCTCGGTGGCCACGGCGAAGAACTCCGCCGGGTTGGTCGCCCCGTATTCGTCCAACACCTCCGGCCGTCGACGCTGGACCGCCTTCTGGAACCTGTCGTAGTCCTGGCCGAGGGCTTTGGCCCAGGAATCGAAGGTCGCTTGGTCCCGCAAGACCGGCGTGCTGTCGCCCTTGCCGCCGGAGCTGTCGAGCTGATGGGCGAACTCGTGAAAAGCCACGTTCTGGCCGTCGCCGGCGTCGATGTCGTCGAGCAGATCGTTCCACGACAAGATGACCGTGCCGCTGTGCCAGGACTCGCCGAGCCGAACGTCTTCGGTCTCCAGGACCATATCGCCGACGACCTCGTGCACGTCCGGCGTTACGAAAGCCTCGGGGTAGACCAGGATGGTCTTCAGGCCGGGGTAGTAGTCGGTCTGCCGGTGCAGCAGCAGAATGCAGGCGTGCGCCGCGACGGTGACTCGGATCTCGTCGGTGATCTCCACGCCGCGGCAGCCTTCGAACCGCTTCTCCCCCAGGAAGATCAGGATGCCCCGCTTCAACTCGTTGCGGTCCGCCTCCGGCAGCATCGAGTAGAGCGGCACATTCTCCGCCAGGATCGCCAGCCACTCCGTCGGGAAGGGCCGACTCGCCAGTTTCTCTCTTCGTCGCTTCTTAAAGAACATTTCGCAATTTACTATTTTCGGTTTTCGATTTACGATTGAACCGCCGGAGCTCGGACGCGGCATCTACACAGTACGTTACGTTCCGTCCAGCGGCCGATCCCACGGGACCCGCGCCAGCCAAATAGTAAATAGTAAATCGAAAATAGTAAATTGCCATGACTGATTCACTGCCATTTCTGACCGCCGATCTGCCCGGCGTCGGCGGGGCCATCAAGACCCGGCCGGAAGATTTCTTCGTTGAGGAACTGCCCGCGTACGAGCCGAGCGGCTCGGGCACGCACATCTACGCCCAGATCGAAAAGAAAGGGCTCGGCACGCGGGAAGCCATCGACCGAATCGCCCGGGCGCTGAACATCCAGCGACGAGACATCGGCACGGCCGGTCTCAAGGACGCCCACGCCGTAGCCCGCCAATGGATCTCGATCGAGCACATCGATCCCGCGAAGCTGGAGCAGCTTTCGCTGGCGGAGGTCCGCGTGCTCAAGACCAGCCGGCACACGAACAAGCTCAAGCCCGGCCACCTGCGCGGCAACCGGTTCGTCGTCCGAGTGCGGCAACTTGCCCTGCCGCCGGAGGAGGCCCTTGCCATCGCGGAAAAGGCCATGGCGATCCTGACCACGCGAGGCGTGCCCAACTACTTCGGGCCGCAGCGGTTCGGCAACCATCGCAACAATCACCTCCTGGGCAGAGCCCTGGCCCGCAACGACGCCGACGGGTTCATGGACGAATTCCTGGGCCGGCCGAACGCCGAATTCGATTCGCCGACGGTCCTCCAGGCCAGGTCCCAATACGAGCAGGGCCAGTACGAGGAGTCCGTCAAGAGCTGGCCGCACCAGTTCTCCGACCACCGCCGGGCTCTGCGGGCGATCATCGCCGGCAAAGGCAAGAAGAAGCGGGGCCTGTTCACCGTGGACAAGCACCTCCAGGGGCTGTTCATCTCGGCGTATCAATCGGACCTCTTCAACCGGGTGCTCGTCGCCCGCATGCCCGACATCGACAAGGTCTTTCTGGGCGACATGGCCTACAAGCACGACAACGGCGCGTGCTTTCGGGTCGAACAGCCGGAGGTGGAGCAGCCGCGTTGCGACCGCTTCGAGATCAGTCCCACCGGCCCCCTGATGGGCCAGCGGACCACCCGTCTGACCGGCCCGGCCGGCGAGATCGAGAACCCGATTCTCGAAGCGGAATCCCTCGGCGAGGGCGAGTCAGGTCACATGAAGCGTCTGGGCGCAAGGGGCGGCCGGCGTCCACTGCGGTTCCAGCCGCGGAACGCAGATCTCAAGTCCGGCCTGGACGAGCTGGGTCCCTACCTGGAGCTGCGATTCGAGCTCGACGCCGGCTGCTACGCCACGACCCTGATCTCCGAGATCACCAAGGACCGTACGGCCGAGGCGACGGAGACTACCGAGCCGGAGGAATAGGGCCGATTCTGTTGCATCGGTGGGCTTGGCGCGTTATCATCGTAGTGATGGGCCATCCAACCCAGAGTGTCGCATTGGAGGTTCATTTGCCAGAGGACTTTGTACCAGGGGCAAGGCAAAGATGATTCGCACGCTCGAGGCCGTCACAGATGAACAGGGCAGGATTCAGTTGCGGGAGTCCGTTCAACTCCCCGCCGGCAAGAGAGTGCTCGTAACGATCCTGGAGGAATCCCCTGCCGATCTGGGAGGAGAAACCGCCCGCATGAGCGAGCCGGCGCTGGCGAGAGACTGGAACCGGGCGGAGGAGGACGAGGCATGGTCTCACCTTCAGCCGGAGCCATAGTCCTCATCCCATTTCCTTTTTCGGACTTGTCGCAAGCAAAACTCCGACCTGCTCTCGTTCTGGCAGACTCCGGACGAGGTGACTGGATTCTGGCCCAGATAACCAGCAAGCCTTATGGCGACCCTCACGCAATTGAACTGCGACCGACTGATTTCGCGTCGGGGTCGCTCCAGCTCGTCAGCTATGTCAGACCCACCAAGCTGTTCACGCTGAACGAAGAACTGATCCGTGCGGCGGTGGCCAGGTTGAAACCGGATCCCTTTGCGTCTGTTGTCGGGGCGATCATCGGCCTGCTGCGGCAGACTGCCGAGCAGTACCCCACGTGACAAATCGTGCCGGAACATGGCTCGACGACTGTCGATACACTTTCGAAAAGAATCGGAACAGAGACCGTGGTGAGAATGGGTCGAATCGCGACTACAGTATTGGTCTGGGGGATGCTTCAGACTGCGGCGTTGGCGCAGGTCGAGCCGTCGGCCCGGGAGTTGCCGCGGTGGCGAGGGTTCAATCTGCTGGAGATGTTCCATAGGGACAGCTCGCCCGGTCCGTTCAAAGAACAAGACTTTCGATTGATCTCCGAGTGGGGATTCAATTTCGTCCGGCTGCCCATGGATTACCGCCTCTGGACCCTGGATGGCGACTGGACCCGCTTCAACGAAAACACGCTGCGATGGGTCGACCAGGCCGTGGAGTACGGACGCAAGTACGGCGTGCACGTCTGCCTCAACTTCCATCGTGCGCCGGGCTACACGGTAGCCAGCCCGCCCGAACCGACCAGCCTCTGGACCGATCCCGCAACGCAGCAGGTCTGCGCTCAACATTGGGCTCACTTCGCCCGTCGATACAAGGGCATCCCCAACAGCCGATTGAGCTTCAACCTGCTCAACGAGCCTGCCGACGTCGATCCGAACCTCCACGCGCATGTCGTACGCCTGCTGGTCGAAGCCATTCGCGCCGAAGACCCCAATCGCCTGATCATCGCCGACGGGATCAACTATGCCGTGACGCCAAGCTGGGATCTTATGCCGCTGGGCATAGCTCAAGCCACTCGCGGATACCAGCCCTTCACCCTGACGCACTACAAGGCAAGCTGGGCCGCCGGTTCGGACCAGTGGGCCCTGCCCATGTGGCCGGAGCCCCTCGGATGCTCCGGCTACCTGTATGGTCCCATGAAACAGAACATGCAGTCCTCGGCGGTCATCGAGGCGAATCTGCCCGGGCCGTTCACATTCCGCGTCCGCGTGGGTACGGTCTCGCACTCGTCCCGGCTCCAAGTGCTCGTCGATCGCGGCCGCGGCGCCGCCTGGAGCCAGGACTTCACGCCCGGGCCGGGCGAAGGCCCCTGGAAGCAGGTCGTGTACGTGCCGCAATGGGGCACGTACCAGAACGTCTACGATCAGGAGTTCGCTATTCCCGTGTCCGCGTGCCGGCAGCAGATCCGGCTGAGCAACACGGCCGGCGACTGGATGACGATCACGGAGATCGCAATCGAGCTGGCGGACGGCCGGACGTTCTCCATGCGGATCAATCCCCGCTGGGGCGAGGTCAACCAGCCCCTGCGATTCGAGCCGGAGAACCCCGCCGGGGCGTTCCAGAGCGACTCCGCCATCGATCGAGAATGGCTGTGGGATCGATACGTGCAGCCCTGGGTCGAGATCAAGAAGGCCGGCGTCGGCGTGATGGTCGGCGAATGGGGCGCGTACAACCAGACGCCGCACGACGTGACGCTGCGATGGATGGAGGACTGCCTCGTGAACTTCCAGGCAGCCGGCCTGGGCTGGGCCCTCTGGAACTTCCGCGGCTCGTTCGGCGTGCTGGACAGCGACCGAGCGGACGTCCCGTACGAGGACTTCCAGGGCCACAAGCTCGACCGTCAGATGCTGGAGCTCCTCCAGCGATATTGACGGAACCGTGCTGACTTCCTATGTGAGGGAGAGTATGCGTTGGTTTACGGTTCAGGTTCAGCCGGGACTATCGCCCGCGATTGACATGGAACAAGTCACCTTGGCTTTCGCAGCCGTGGCGTCAATACCGGGACTAGTCGAACACCACTCAGTCGACTGCGGCGAGGATCGGGGATCGTGGTTCGACTTCTGCTTCGGCACCACCCACCCCTTGCAGCTCTGGGAAACGATTCGAACGAAGATGTCCGAAGATGGACCGTTCGGCCAGCAGTTGAGAGAATCCTCGATAGTGATCTGCACAGGAGAGAACGGCTGGGATGACTACCTTCTTCTGTTTCACTTCGATCCAAACGAGAGACTTGATCCAGCCTCCGCTCTGGAATCCGTCTGACGAGCGACAAACTCAATTGGCTTCGGCCGAGGCGAACTGTTTGCGGTGGAAGTCCCGATAGAGACCGCCGCTGGCGAGCAGCTCCTGGTGGGTGCCGGACTCGATCACCCTGCCGGCCGAGAGGACCAGGATTCGATCGGCGTTGATGATCGTCGAGAGGCGGTGCGCGATGATGAACGTCGTCCGCCCGGCGACCAGTCGCTTCATCGCGGCCTGGATCAGGCACTCGGATTCGGGGTCCAGCGAGGCGGTGGCCTCGTCGAGGATCAGGATTTTCGGGTCTTTGAGGAAGGCCCGGGCGATGGTCACCCGCTGCTTCTGGCCGCCGGAAAGGCAACTGCCTCGCTCGCCCACCTCGGTGTCGAATCCGCCGGGTAGAGCCGTGATGAAGTCCAGGGCGTTGGCCGCCCGGCTGGCCTCCATGACTTCCTCGTCGGTCGCCGAGGGCCGGCCGTAGAGGATGTTCTCGCGAATCGTTCCGCTGAAGAGGATCGGGTCCTGCAGGACCATTCCGATGTGCTGCCGGAGCGACTTGACCTTGACGTCCCGCACATCCCTGCCGTCGATGCGGACGGCCCCGGCGGAGACGTCGTAAAAGCGGGGAATCAGGCTGACGATGGTGGTCTTGCCCGAACCGCTGGGGCCGACCAGGGCGATCTTCTCGCCCGGCCGCACACGGAACGACACGTCGCTGAGCACGGGACACTTCTGGTCGTACGAGAAGTTGACGCGATCGAACTCGACTCCGCCTTCAATCTGAGCCAGGTCGACGGCGTCGGGCGAGCTGACGATCTCGGGCTTTTCGTCCATGATCTCGTAGATGCGGTCGAGCGCCGCCATCGCGTTGGCGTAGACGACGTTCAGATCGGAGAACCTCTGGAGAGGCAGATACAACGGCCCCAGATACATCGTCACCGCGATCAATCCGCCCAGAGTCATCGCGCCGGTGATCACGCGATAGCCGCCGAAGCAGATCACGATCAATGGCGAGATCCCCACAAGCGTGCCGGTGATGGCCTGGTTGAGGCCCCCGATGACGACGCCTCGCATGTTCTTGGAAAGCAGCCGCTCGGCGTCGCTCACGAACCGCGCCTTCTCCACCCGCTCCCGGGCGAAGGCGCGAATGACGATGCTGCCGGCGATCCGCTCCTGGACGTTGCTGCTCATCAAGGACATCTCCTCCTGGACCTGGCGGGTCGTGGATCGGATCTCGCTGCTGAACCGCCGGAAGAACAGGATGTACAGAGGAAAGGTCGAGAGAGCCACCACGGTCGTCAGCGCGTCGATGCGAAGGAGAAAGTACAGCACGACGATCACCGCGATCGCGTCCATCCAGATGTTCGTCAGCGCGGTGCCGACGAGGTTCTGCGCGAGCGGGATGTCGCTGATCAGGCGGGTCAGGATCGAGCCGGTCTTGTTCCGCTGGAAGAACGACGCGGACATCCTCAGGATGCGATAGTAGAGATCGCACCGCATGTTGAACACCGCCCGGTGGCTGGCCTTGTCCGCGTAGAGGTGGCGGATGTAGACGAACGGGGCGTAGATGAAGATGAAGATGCCCATCATGCCGCCCGCGTAGAAGACCAGGTCGTTGAGCTTCTCCTGCTGCGTCATAGCGGCGTTGAGAAAGACGTTGTCGAGCAGGTGCCGCGTGACCTGGGGCACCAGGAGCGGGACTGTGAACTTGACGATGCCTCCGATGACGGCCAACAACAGGTATTTCGTGTACGGCCGGACGTACCCCAGGAACCGAATGAAATTTCGATGCTTGATCGACATAGCGTCAGTCATGGTTGCAGCAGGTCTTTCCACGGAGTATTGTACCATTCGTCCCGGGGTTTGTGAACGCCATACGGCGACAGAGGCATTCCGCCCCCAGTAAAATCAAAATATACGCACCGACGGCCGGATGGGTTTGTCGGGAGCAGGAGTTGGGCATGTTCTTCAAGTCGACCTCGCGGTCAAGCACTTCGTCTCGATCCACAGCGTCAAGAGGCCGTCGATGGTCGGCGGCAGCCTTCCTGATGCTCTCATTCGTAGCCCAGGCACAAGGCAAGACGTGGCACGTGGCCGCCGCCCCGCTATCGCAAATCGCAGCCGACAGCCAGACCCGCACGATCCGCGACGCCGTGGCCCTTGCCCAAGCCGGCGATATCATACTCCTGCACGGAGGGATCTATCGCGAGCAGGTGACCATCGACAAGAGCGGCGAGCCCAATCGCCCCATCGTTCTGCGAGCCGCCGAGGGCGAGACGGTCGTCCTCACGGGGGCCGACCGTCTCACCGACTGGACGCCAATCCCCGGTGCCGAACGGGTGTACAGCACGCCATGGCCACACAAATTCGTCACATGGAACAAGTCGAACGCCCATCCGGACGACGATTACCACAGAGTGATCGGCCGTTGCGAGCAGGTCTTTGTCAATGGCTATCCGCTTCGCCAGGTGCTCGCGAAAGAACAGGTCAGTCGCGGCACGTTCTTCGTCGATCTGGACGCCGGCCGGCTGTACGTCCAGTCCGCCGACAACCGCGACCTGACCGGCGACAAGGCGACTATCGAAGCCTCCAGTCGCGACAGAATCCTGGTGGTCAAGGGCAACTACGTGACTGTCGAAGGCATCCGATTCCGGTACGCGGCCAATCACGCGCAACAGGGAGCCGCCGCGTTCTCCGGCGACCACGTCACGATCGAGAACTGCGTCTTCGAGCACACCAACGCCAGTGGGGCCGAGTTCGCGGGGGAGGATATCGTCGTCCGGAACTGCACCTTCCAGCACAATGGCCAGCTCGGATTCGGAGCCAGCCGGGCACACCGTCTGCTCCTGACCGGCTGCACCATCCGGGACAACAACGTCAAGGGTTTCGACCGCGGCTGGGAGGCCGGCGGCGACAAGATCTGCCTGACCCGCGGGGCCGTCCTGGAACACAGCACATTCGTCGAGAACCGCGGCAACGGCATCTGGTTCGACATCGGCAACGAGGATTGCGAAATCCGCAACTGCCTGATCGCAAACAACGAAGACGCGGGCATCTTCTACGAGATTTCCTTCGGCCTTCAAGCCCACGACAACGTGATCGTCGGCAACGGCCTGGCCGACACCCGCGGCGCCTGGGGCGCAGCCGCCGGCGTCAGCCTCTCCAGTTCCCCCGGCTGCATCGTGGAACGCAATCTCATCCTCGGGAACAAGGAAGGCTTCGACTTCCGCGAACAACAGCGCAGCACGCCCCGCATCGACAACAAGAAATCCGAGCCGGTCTGGAATCACGAGGAGACGATTCGCAACAACGTCCTCGCCTGGAACCGCGACGCCCAGGTATGGGGCTGGTTCGACGTCGGAGACGAACGTCACTGGCCGAAGTCGATGCAGGACGCGTCGTCTGTCGCTCGTCCCTCGTCGCTCGAAGACTTGAACCTCCGATTCGAGAACAACCTCTACTATCCCGCGCCCGGACAGGGCCTCTTCAACTGGGGCACGGCCTGGAAGAAGCACGCGTACTACAATACTCTCGAAGCGGTTCAGAAAGAGCTGTCGCTCGACCAGAACAGCCGAATCGCCGAGTTCCACGTCGAGGACTTCCACTCGCTCGATCTCCACGTCCCTGGCGGCAGTCCTGTTCTCACGATGGACTGCTATCCGCACGGGACAATTCCCGGCGTTCGGCTGGGGCCGGTCCCCTGATTTGAAAGCCCCTCCCCCTCGCAGCGGCTCGCGACGGCGTCAGATGGTCTTGGATAGCGACGCGACATAGTATATACTGGCGGTGTCATCCGTCATGGTTGGTTTGATCGAGTCGAAGGCGATCTTGCGCGGAAGGAGGGGAATATGAGGCGCATTCTCGGGCTGGTTCTGATCTGTGCGGCGAGCGCATGTGTACGGGCGCAGGCTCCCCATGTCATCGACTCGATCCCTCGCAACGGCGATCTCCAGGTCGACCCCGGGCTGGGTTGGATGGTCTTCCTGTTCGACCGCGACATGACGGTGACGGACTACTCCGTTTGCGCCAACGGCCCCACCGCCCCCAAGTTCCTCAGTACGCGGACGTGGCTGAATTCACGGGTCTTCATGGTCCAGATCCAGCTCGAGCCCAATCATGACTATCAATTCTCGCTCAACTGCTCGGCTTTCCACGGCTTTTGTGACGTGTCGGGAAATCTCCTGGAGCCTTACCCGGTGGCGTTTCGAACGAAGGGCGGTGCGCCGCCGTTGACACCGGCACTCAACAGCGAAGCGGTGGACGAGCTGCGCCGCGTCATCGATGAGGAATACTCGTATCGCGACCTTCGCGGCGTCGACTGGCCCTCGCTCTTTCGCCAGTACGCGCCGGCTTTGATCCAGGCCAAGACCGTCGCCCAGTTCGCGGAGACTGCCGCAACGCTTCTGGCCTACGCGAAAGACCTGCACATCACCCTCGTGGCCGACGGCAAGACCATCGGAACGTTCAATCCCCAGCTACACGTCAACATCAACGTGGCCCTGCTCCCGCAGATCGTTCCGGATTTCAGACAGCCAAGCTCGGCTGTCTGCACCGGCCGGTTCCCGGATGGCATCCGCTACGTTCTGATCGGGACCTGGGCCCAGGAGAGCGACACAGCTCTCGAAGCGATCTATCCGGTCCTCTGGGAGGCGGCGGACGGGCCCGGACTGATCATCGACGTGCGGCCCAACACGGGCGGCGCCGAGACCCTGGCCCAGCAGGCAGCCGGCTGCTTCCTCGAGGAACCGTGCGTCTATGCGAAGGATATGCTGCGGTCGTCGGCGGCCGAGGGCGGGTTCACGCCGCCGATCGAGAAGACCCTCCAGCCGAACGAAGGACGCCCCCGCTATCGCGGTCCGATCGTCGTCCTGATGGGCCAGGGCAACGTCAGCAGTTGCGAGAGGTTCCTGCTGATGATGAAACAGGTGCCCGGCTGTACGCTCCTGGGAGAGAAGTCCTACGGCGCCTCCGGCGACCCCCACCCCCATGAACTGGGCAACGGCGTGACGGTCCGCGTGCCTTCGTGGAAGGCCCTGCAACCGGACGGGACTCTCATCGAGGGCCAGGGCATCGAACCCGATGTCGAGATCCTCGCGACGACAGAGCAATTTGCGGCCGCCGATCCTGTCTTGCAGGCGGCCTTGACCTTGCTGCGGTCAAACGAACGCTGAGACTCACTCGCAGCGCAAGGCCGCCATCGGATCGACCCCGGCCGCCCGACGGGCCGGGAGGTAGGCGGCCAATAGAGCGACCGCCGTCAGGATCAGCGACACACCGACGAAAGTCGCCCAGTCCGTGGCGGGGACTCCGTACAGCAGGTGTGAAACGAACCGCGTCAGGGCCAAGGCGCCGACGACGCCAACACCGACGCCGGCGAGGGTCAGCCGCAAACCATGCCTCAGCACCCCCTTGATGACATCGGTCCTCTCGGCTCCGAGAGCCATGCGGATGCCGATGTCGTGGGTGTGCTGCGTCGTGCTGTATTGCAGGAGTCCGTAGATGCCCGCAGCGGCCAGAGTCAGGGCAATCCCGGCGAAGAGGCTCAGCAGGATCATGCTGAACCGCCGGGGCGCGAGCAGACCGGCCAGATACGCGTCCAGGGCCTGCATCTCATCGATCACCTGGTCCGTCTCCAGCGAAGCCACCTGCGACCGAACGGCGTCGGCCAATCGCAGAGGATCGCCGTCGGTTCTGACGATCAGGACCATGTTCCGATAGCAGCGATTCCACGGCTGGTAGAGCATGCCGAACGCGGGGTTGAGATTCTCGAAATCCCGCACCGTGCTGACCACGCCCACAATGGTCCGGTCCCCGCCGCCAAAATGGATCGTCTGTCCGATGGGGTCCAGGTCGGCGAAGTACCTGCGCATCAGGTTCTCGTCGATGACGACGGTGCGCGACGTCTCCAGCGTATCCTCGTCGGTGAAGGTTCGCCCCCTCAGGAGCCTCGTGCCCATCGCTTCGAAGAAACTGGTGAATACCCCCTGGAACTTGGTCACAGGGGTCTCCTCAGGAGAGGCGGGAGGCCGGCCGACGATGGTAAAAGGAGACTCCCCCCCGTCATAGCCGAAATCAAGGTACGGAACCAGCGCAGCGGCGCGGACGCCCGGGAGATCGCGGACCTGCCGCAACAGGGGTTCGAAGAAAGCTTCGCAACGGTCGTAGACGGGATACTCCGATTCCAGTAAGCTGATATCCACACTCAAGACATGCTCAGCCTCAAAACCCAGATCCGTTCGCTGAAGGATCATCCACGTGCGAATCAGCAGCGCGGCGCCGATGAGCAGGATCAAAGACATACTCGTTTGAACGACCACCAGACTGCCGTGGAAACGCCGCCAGCCGCGTCCGGTCGAGGACCGGGTTTGTCCTTCCTTGAGAATCCGGCTCACGTGGACATCCGAAGCCCTCCAGGCCGGCATCATCCCGAAAAGCAGACCCGTGAGCGTCGACGTCGCCAGGGTGAACGCCAGGACGCTCCCATCCACGCTCGTCTCGCTCAATCGCGGAATGTCGGCGGGACACAAGCCAACCAGGAGCCGGATTGTCAGGAAGGTCGTTAGCAGCCCCAGCAGGCCGCCCGCTATGCTCAGCAGAAGACTCTCGGCGAGCATCCGCCGGATGACCCGCCCTCTCGACGCACCCAGGGCCACGCGCATCGCCATTTCCCGCTGCCGGACCGACGCGCGGGC
>JBDKUU010000296.1:0-3019 GCA_039679525.1 Phycisphaerales bacterium
GTCCGCAGGTAGAAGGGCACGTCCTTCCATCGCCAGTTGTCGATGAGCAGCCGGGCCGCGACGTAGGTCTCGGTTTTGGAATCAGGGTCCACGCCGTCTTCGGAACGATAGGCGGGCGCCTCCTGACCGTTGAGCTTGCCCTTGCCATACTGACCCCGCACGACGGAACATTCGGCCTGAGAGCTCCAGCGGCAATCGAACGGCCGCACCGCCCGCAGGAGCTTGATCTTCTCGTCGCGGACCGCCTCGGCGTCGAACGACGTCGGCGGCTCCATGGCCACCAGAGCGAGCATCTGGAGCATATGATTCTGGAACATGTCCCGGATCGCGCCGGACTTGTCGTAGTAACCCGCGCGGTGCTCCACGCCCAGGGTCTCGGCGATCGTGATCTGGACGTTGTCGATGTGGTTGCGGTTCCAGACAGGTTCGAACATCGCGTTGGCGAACCGGAAGATCATGATGTTCTGGACGGTCTCTTTGCCCAGGTAGTGATCGATCCGATAGACCTGCGATTCCTCGAACCACTTCGAGATGGTTTGATTGAGTTCCATCGCGGTGAGCAGGTCGCGTCCGAAGGGTTTCTCGACGACGAGCCGGGATTTCAGCCGGCACTCGGGATCATCCTTGCTGGACAGGCTCGACGAGCCGAGATGCCCGATGATGGTCTCGTACAGGATGGGCGGAACGGACAGATAATACAGATTGCAGCCGTCGATGCCGTGCTTCTTCCGCAACTCGGCGACCTTGGCCTTGATGCGGTCGTAATTGGCGGGATCGGAGTAGTCGCCGCTGAGATAGTAAATCCGATCGAGCAGGGCGGTCAGTTGGTCGGAAGAAATGCCGCCGAGACCCTCTCGAATGGCCTCGGCGGCAAGCTGGCGATATTGTTCGTCGGAATACTCGGTCCGGCTGCAACCGAGCAGGCAGAAGTGCTCGTTGAGCAGGCCTCGCCTGTGGATCTCCGCGATGCTGGGCAGCAGCTTTCGCTGTACGAGGTCTCCCGAGGCCCCGAACACGATCATGGCCACAGACGGGGCCGGCGACTCGACACAGATCATGTCCAACGCCGCCACCGACGGATGGATCTCTCGGGTCGCCATGGTCAGCCCCTCACCGAATCTGATGTCTGACGCAATGGACGCAGGTTCTGAGCCCCATCACTTCAAACATCAAACTTCACACTTCAAACTTTTCTTCAGTCCTCGACCGGCTCGAACTGGTCTTTGCCGGCGCCGCAATCCGGGCACACCCAGTCGTTCGGCAAGTTCGCAAACGTGGTCCCGGGCGCCACGCCGTTGTCCGGATCGCCCGCCGCGGGATCATAGATATAGCCGCACAGGAGACATCTATACTTCATCGTTCTTCCTTCCCTTCCAAGTTGGAGTTCCATCAGGCCGAGGCGACCAGCCGCCGTCGCAGGTCGGCAACGTGCCGAACCTCTTCCCTGATGATGGCTTCGATCTTATCCCGGCCGGCCTCGGCGGGGACCAAATCCTTCAATCCGACATAGTACAAAACGGAGTTCTTCTCGGCGCCGATCGCGATCTCGAGCAACTCCTTCACGGATTCCTTGCCGGTCAGCTTCTGCGTCGTGCTCTTCATTCCCTCGAAGCCCTTGCTGTCGGCCAGCGCCTGCAGGTAGAGCGTCGCCTCATTGTACGGATCGAAAACGGTTTCGCCCTTTTCCTGCTCGGTGAGGTTTTCCCTCATTTCCTGGAACGTCCGCAGGTGGGCGTCCTCCATCGACGCCATGCCCAGGAACATCTCCTTGATCTCCCGACCCGCGGCCTTGGCGGCTTCCCGATAGAATTTCGCGCCGTTTCGCTCGATCTCTTCGGCCATCTCGAACACTTCATCGGCGTTGAATGCCAGGCTCATGCCAGTTCTCCCATACCTGTCCGTGTCATTTTCGTTCGCCCAATGCGTGATCCATCATGAGCATCGCGCCCGGCGCCTTTTCGGCCATCTTAAGTTTCTGGACGATGCTGTCAACATTCGCCTCTTCCTCGACCTGCTCGCCGACGAACCACTGCAGCATGGCCGCGGTGGCGTGGTCCTTCTCCGCGACGGCCAAATTCATCAGGTCGTCGATCCGGCCGGTGATGTGCTGTTCGTGATTCAGCGACGCCTCGAAGGCCGCCAGCGGCGACTTCCATTCCTTGGGGGGCTCTTTGATCCCCTTGAGGACGACCCGGCCGCGACGCTCGTTGATGAATTTGAAGAGCTTCATCGCGTGCCCGTTCTCCTCGCGGGCCTGGACGCCCATCCAGCCGGCGCAGCCCGGCAGGTTCTGCGATTCGAGCCAGGCCGCCATGGCCAGATAAAGATAGGATGAATACAGCTCTTCGTTGATCTGATCGTTCAACGCCTTTTCGATTTTCTCGTTCAACATGTTATTTCGCCTCCCATAGTCCGTGAAGGTTGCAGTGTTCTCTGGCCTGGACGTTGTCGGCCGGGATGTTGAAGACCGCCTCGGGCGTCTGGCCCGGCTTGAGGAACTGCCGATAGGCCTTGCCGTCGCTGATGACTTCGATCCACTCGATGTAGTGCTTCTCTTCCATCGGATGCTGGACGCTCCCGATCTTGACCTTGACGCCGCCGTCGACCTTCTCGATCACCGGCACGTGCTTCTCCCTGCCCTGGTCGGCGGTCTTGGCCGTCAGCTTCTCCATCGGCTGGCCGCAGCAGACCATTTCGCCGTCGCCGGCGGTGAGGACCTCGACGATATTCCCGCACAGAGCGCATTTGTAAACCTGGAGCCTCTCGACCATTCTTCTCTTCCTTTCCATTTCAGTAGTGTTTATGCACAAGTACGTTCGTTCGCTCGGACTTCACGCGACCCCGATCCCCCGATGCTTGTCCAGGATCTGCTCGGCCAGCGCGTCCAGAGCGGCGTAATCTTCATCTTTCGGCCGGCCTTTGGCGATCACGGGCGGCAGCACTTCCACCTTCAGGTTGGTCAGCATCCCGGTAACCTCTTCGACCATCGTGCCGCCCCAGCCGAACGATCCGATGATCG
>JBDKUU010000297.1:0-5781 GCA_039679525.1 Phycisphaerales bacterium
CGCACGGAGGCATGCGCCGGGCCTGTCCGACATGACGCCTATGCGGCCGGTGCAGACTCTCATATACTCCGAACTGTTGGCTGGCTATTGTATCAACCGCGAATCTGCCTTCAACTGTTTTTCGGGCCTGCTCGGTCATGCCCCGGACCTTCTCCTTTGGGCTGGCCAGCAGGGTCAGGACGGCCTCCGCAAGGGCCCCCGCGTCGCCCGGCGGCACCACCAACCCCGGTCGGCCGTGATCCACGACTTCGCGGACAGCCCCCACATCCGTCGCCACCACGGGCTTCTTCATCGCCATGGCTTCCAGCAGAGCGACCGGACACGACTCGAGAATCGAGGGCAGCACAAACACGTCCAACGCGGACAGAATCCCCGGCACGTCGGTGTGGAATCCCGCGAACGTCACGCTGTTCGAGAGCCCCAATTCGGCCGTCAACTGCTGCAACTGCTCCCAGTAGGCCCTGTCGGTGTCGAGCTTTCGGCCCACCACCAGGAATCGGGCGTCCTCCCTTCGACTTTTCACCCTCCCGGCGGCCTGGAGGAAGTGCGTGTACCCCTTGAACCGGTTCAGATTGCCGACCGCCCCGATCAGAACACAGTCGGTTGGAATGCCCAGTTCCGCGCGGATTCGAGCTCGATCGGCTGCGTTGTATGCCTCAGGGACGAGTCTGCTGGTGTCGACGGCCGAGTACAGAACGCAGGTCTTGTCCCGCAACCGGCGGTTGCCGGCCGTGCGCGATTGCTTGAGTCCCTCGCCCTGGACGATCACGCGGGAAGCCAGGCGCGCCATCAACGCCTCCAGCATCCACTTGATCGGTCCCGGCGGGTGATCGTTGTAGTGCCAGACGATCGGGACCCCCGCCCACCGCGCCGCCAGGGCCGGGACGAAATTCATCGCGCCGTCGACGTGAACGATCGAGATGTCCCGCGACCGGATCAGTCCCCGGATCTTGGCCAGATTGTGCGGAAGCATGCAGCAGAACAGAACGAAGTTGAGCATCGGATGATGGCGGGAGAAGCATTGAATGCGCTTGCACCAGAACGCCTCGAAACCCTCGGGCCGCCAGAGATCGGGCGTCTTCTGTGCGAAAAGGAACAGTGTCTCGACGCGATCGAGCCTCAGACGCTGGGCTATGGACTGCGCCAGCCGGTGCGGCCCGCCGAACCGGTTGTCCGGAACACAGTAGAGCACGCGAATCGGCTGCCTGCCGTTCGAATCGCCTTTTGTTGGGTCAGGGGTATATTGGTCCATGGGACTGGGAATCCGGTTCAAGTCGCCAACACCATCAGGGAGAATCCGCCGAAGAGCCTCGAGGACAGGCCCTGGCTCACAAGGGACGTGATCCATCGCGGCACGTTGACCAAACGCGTCCTGAGAGGCTTGTCTGCCACGTCGAGCGCGGCGGCAGTCAGGAAGTGGTCCACGACCGAGTAGCCCGCGTCCGCAAGGCTCTGCAGCGCGGTCTCTCGCGTGAAGTAATGGATGTGCGCCGATGCCCGCCTGAGTTTCATCAGGGCCGAGGCCCGGAAGACCGACTGCACGGACAGATCCAACGGAACATGCAGCACCTTGTAACGGCCCCGCGGTTTGACGCTCCGAAGGAAGCCGAAGTAGTCCTCGACGTGCTCGACGACGTCGATCAGCATCAGGAGGTCGAACTGGGCGTTCGTCTCTCGTGTGAGGTCCTGGAGTTTGAAATGCAGTCTGTCGTTGGCCTTCTCCTGGCACAGACGAAAGGCCTGGGGAGAGATCTCGTATCCGCAGAACTCGCAGGATGGACTCATGGCGAGCTGCAACTGACGGAGCACCTCGCCTGCGCCGCAGCCCACCTCGGCCACGCTGGCGGGTTCGAGGTGGTTGCGTTTCAAGATGCGGAGGATCTGCCGGGCTTTCCACGCCGAATCCTCCACGTGCCAGGAGGGGTGCTCCTTCAGATATCTGCCGTCGGTGTAGAGTGACTCGGCCATCCGTACTCCTTGGATCAGGCGACAGGATCGCCCGCCGTCGGCGACTCCTGAAGCGAATAGCGAAACAAAACGAATCCGAAAAACACCTGCAGGTAGATCTGGTTGGAGACCAGAGAGAAGTTGTAGAACGAGAAGAGAAGAAACAACAGCAGGACCAGGTAGAGGTTCAGAAATTGGAGAGTCCGTCGGGCTCGGACACGAACCTCGGCGGCCCCCCACCCGAGGAGGTACGGGACCACCGCCACGCCCCAAATGCCGAAATCCTCGTAGATGTTCCGAAGGTAGGTGTACACATTCGACATGTAGGGAATGAAGACCTTCTCGCCGTAGAAGGAGACTTCGACCGGCGAGACCAGGTGGAATCGGCAGAGCCACTTGTACAACGGAAGAAACATGCCCTGGCCCCACTGGAGGTCGCCGTGGAAGGTGGCGACGAACTCATTGAACGTCGCCAGCGGGGCGGCGATGTACCAATAGAAGTGGAACAACCAGCCCTGAAGCCGGCCCGGCAGGCCGAAGTCGCTGCTCTTGTGCAACAACAGGTCAACCAGGCCGAACAGCGTCGCCAGGACGACCAGGGGAACCAGGAGCCTGCGGTTCGCCATGCGGAACCTGCTCCGTGGCATCGAACGCTCCGGGATTCGATCGTCGGGACGGTTCAGCCAGGCCATGAACCAATAGGCGAACACCAGGTACAGGATATTCCACGTGACCTCATAGCGGGTCAGATGAATCAGACCGATCGTGAGGGACACGGCGAGAAAGGAGATAAGATAGAGATATTTCTTTCTCGTCGAATCCCGATACAGAGAAATGCCCAGGAGCACGAACCCGATCGAGAACAAGCTGCTCGTGACGGACAGCAGCATGACAATGCCGCTGGTCTGAAAGAGGGTGTTCTCGACGAACGCGACCATTCGGATGCGGAACAGCTCGGGCTGGGTCACGAGGTCGAGCCACGTGGTTCGATAGTAGGAAGCGACGGCCACTACCCGCCACATCTCGAGGCCCACGGTAGTCGCGCCCATGGCCAGAGTGAACTTCAACGCCCGAGCCATCGCCTTCTGGGTGAGCGGCCGTGCCGGAACTCTCGGAGGCTCCACCGGCGCCGGGTTGAGGTCCTGAAACAGGGCCCACGTGGCGTACCCCAGGGCGAACGTTACGACATTCAGGCACAACAGCGCGCCGGTAAGCGATGAAGGGCAAGGGAACAACCCCTCGTGCACGCCGCCGAGATACAGGGCGACAGCCCCGCCCCAGACGAGCAGAAATAGATACAGAGGATGGATGAGGCACCGGGTCATGGCTGGAGATCGTCCCTCTTGCCGAGCCGTCCGGCCAGTCCGTCGCGGATCGCTCGAAGCGCCAGCGTCAGCCCCCACCGGCCGTGCCGCGCGCCGCGAACGAGGCTCAACAGGATCAACCTGCCATTCCGCAGATGCGTGTATCGAAAGCGCCTGTTCAGAACGATCTGGTTGCGGATGTCATAATACTGCTTCCAGTCGAACACCGTTTCCCGGGACGTGGGATGGTAGATCCGGCTGTCCACGACTGTGCCTATCTTGAACCGCCTGGCCGTGCGCCAGAAGAAATCTCTCTCGTCGCCCCAGATGAAGAACTCCCGGTTGGGCAGCCCGATCCGGCTCGCGAGGCGGGCCGAGACAAACGTCCCGTTGAACGGGCAGGCCCATCGGTACAGACCGTCGTTCACCATGTGACGGACCTCCGACAGCCGCCAGTGATAGACTCCTCTCTTCGGATCGCCGTTGGCGGCGAACTCCTGCAGAGGGACGGCCAGCCTGTCGTCGTCGGCCGGGTCGTTGGCCAGGACCAGGGAGTTGAGCAGGAACGGGTCATCCCCCAAAGCTTCCAGCGACCGTTTGCTCTTCACCAGGGCCGCAAGGGCGTCTGGAGCAAGCATCGCGTCGTCGTCCATCAACCATAGCCAGTCGAATCCTGCATCCAGGGCCCGCTTCATGCCTTCATGGAAGCCGCCGGCCCCGCCGGTGTTCTCCGCCAGCCGGACGTAGTGAACGTCCACCGCCCGGCCGTCGGAACCTGGCACAGGCACGGATCGAACAGTTTCCGTCGGCTCCTGCGAATTCTCAATGGGCCCGATCAGGCCGTTGTCGAGCAGGTGGTCGGGCGTGCCGTCGTCGGAGTGGTTGTCGATGATGTACACCCCATCGAGCGGATGGCTCTGTCCGAGCAGAGAGTCCAGGCATTTCCGCAGCAGGAGCTTCCTGTTGCGGGTGACCACGACCGCAGCTATTTTCTCTTTATCCCTGGACATCTTCCCACATCACGGATCGTCGATTCTTCATGCCGCGGAAGCGGCCCGCGCGAACACAGCCAGTCTATCAGGAAACGATCGTTCGTCCATCCTCATCCTTGCTCCGGCGCTCGCGAGCTTCGGAACGCTCGAAAGACATCCAACCCGCGTCTTCGGGCCGCGATGAACAAGGCCACCGCGATGAAGGTTTCCGCCGTCACGGCTGAAATGGCGACCCCAACATGCTTGAGCGGCACGACCAAGAGCAGCGCGATAACGAGGTCCAGAACGCCCGCGGCGATCAGGACTCTTGTGAGGATCCTCTGGTGTCCGAAGTTGATCAGGACCTGGACGCCCTGGATGTTGCTCTGGCCGATGACGAACGGCAGGAACGAGAGAATGCGAATGACCGCAGTTCCCTCCGGCGACGCCTTGCCCTGGACCACGCGCGTGATCCAAGGGGCGCCCAGGAACAGCCCGACCGACAGCATCAGCGTCAGCCCGGCGACGAGTCCGGCGATCCGGGCCGCGTAGGCCAGGGCGGCGGGCCAGGATTGCGGGGCCAGCCGGCTCATGTGCGGAAAGTTCGCCTGGTACAGCGGGATCTGCAGGCCGTGAACCGCCCGCACGATCTTCTCGCCCGCCGCATAGTAGCCGACGAACGTGAAGTCGGTGAACAGGCCCAGGATGACCGTGTTGCTGGTCGTATACAGGGTCGTGGCGATCTGGGAGACGAACAGATGCCAGCCGTCGAGGAACTCGCGTTTCAGCACGGCTGCGGAAGGCAGATGAAAGCGAACGCCGAAACTGCGGACGGCCAGGATCAGCCCGGCCAGCCCGACGAACACGGCGCCCGACGACTGAAGCAGCGGGACGTAGAGGTAGTCGTCCTGGTTGTGAATGAAGACGAAGACGCCTGCGATTACGAGGGTTTTGGCGATCACGTTCAAAGTGGCGATGTGTCTCATGCGTTCCAGCCCCTGGAAAAGCCAGACCGGGAACAGCCACATGCCGAGGACGTGGCCGAAGGACAGAAAATACACCGGCCAATCGGCCCGCAGCTTGGGCAAGGCCAGCACGATCGTCGAGAGCATCGCAGCGCTGAGAATCACCAGAAGCAGCCGCAGGACCAGGACCGTGGAGAAAATCTCGGAGACCCGCTCGGGATCGTCGCGCCGGATGGAGACTTCCCGCGTGGCCGAGAGGCTGAAGCTGTAGTCCGTCAGGAGCAGGAAGTAGACGGTGACGACGCGGGCCAGCTCCACGAGTCCGTAGCGGGCCGGGCCCAGGACGCGGAACAGGTAGGGCAGCGTGATCAGCGGCGCCATGTAGTTGGCGAACTGAACGACCGACAGAGAGAAGAAGCTGCCGATGACTCTGCGGTTGCGCCCCCAGGCGGCTTTGAGTTCGTTCAGCATCGTGTCAGACGGTCCGGGACGGCGGACCCGGGCGGATCGTCCCCTCGTCACTGCGGCGAGCCCCGCGAGGCAGCGGTCGCCGGACCGCGGCGCTGACGGTGATACTCGGCCAGGACCGCGGCG
>JBDKUU010000298.1:0-4602 GCA_039679525.1 Phycisphaerales bacterium
AGCCCCGCTCCTCGCAGCGGGCGATCACAAACCAGCCGGTGGGGTCTTCCTCGCCGCAAGCCAATTCGAAACGGCCCTCCGAATCCGCATGGAGCGTGTCGCCCACATTGCGCAGCATCTGACTGCCCGTGGACAGCGGATGGATTTTGATCGCGGCGCCCGGCGCGGGCTTGCCGTTTGGATCGACGACAATCCCCCGGATTCTGTTGGCGGGCTCCAGGTCCAGTTCGAGCCGGGTGGTTTGGCCCCGGATCACGAAGAACCGATCATTGGCCCCCTGAATCCCCCAGCTTTGATACTCACGATTCGCTCCCGCGCCGCTGGATATCGCGGCTCTGGATTCTCCCGGCCGAACGCAGGCATGCGCCACGCCGTTGCTGTCCGTAAACGGCAGATGAGAGAACGATATGTCAGGAAGGGACACGCAAATGCCGGGAAGAGGTTTTCGAGTCCGCGTGTTGCGGACGAGGACCTCTACGATCCCTCCCTCCGTGACCTCGATCTTCAGGTCGTCCGCGGCATAATCGGCCGCGACCAGGACTCGGAACGGCTCGCCCACCCACTTCGGCAGTCCGTGATCGGGGTACGCCAGTTCGATCTCGTGCTCGCCCGCGGGCACACCTGGGAATACAAACGCCCCGTCGGCATCCGTACGGACGCGACACGTCAGGTATTGATTCTTGATGTCTTCCCTGCGGTCGTCCGGCGGGGAGATCTCCAGATCCAACCCAGGGACAGGCTTGTCCGTGCCCTGCTCCACGACCCGGCCGCGAACCCGATGCTCCTGCGGCAGGACCAGACGGATGTCCGAGCGCCCCACTTCATAGCCCAAGCCCGTCAGGTAGTGCGGAGCGAGGACGTGCACGCAGGCGTAACCTTCCGCCCGGACCCAGAAATTGCAGCTCACGTCCGCGGAGAAGGCATCGAACAGGAATCTGCCCTCAGCGTCGGTCCGCGCGGACAGCCAGGCCTCCGGCAGAGAGATCGGACTTTGGCTCAGGGTGGAAAGATAACAGGTCTTCGGCAAGGCCCGCACGACTGCGCCTGCCAGGGCTTTGCCGGAGGCGTCCACCACGGCGCCCGACAGGCTCTCCGACTTCTCCATGACGAGGCGAAAGTCCAGACGGCTCGCGCCGGGCGCATCCAGCGGACCTCTGTCCCAAGCCAGAGCCAGGCCCGGCTTGCGGGCCACGACGAACACCTCGCGTGTGGCATGGACTTCAGCCTTGGTTTCGAACAGGCCCCGCTCGTCGGTCCGCACGATGGGTCCTCACACGCGGGCCCCGCTGAGTTCCGCGCGCCAATCCACGCTGTTCTCCACGACGGCGACTTCGGCGTCGCTCACCGGCCGGGCCTGGAAATCGACGACTCTTCCGGTGACCGTGACAATCCCGCCGAAGCAGACGTTCGCCCATAGAAAGACCACGCAACCGCTCACAATCGCTCGCACGTCACACCGTCCTTTTCTGCTCAGTTCGTCGCTTCGATCTTCTCGTTCAATTCGTCCACTCCGAACCCCTCCGCCGTCACGTTGTGATCCCTGTCCGTCAAGATCAGCCACGGCACGGCCTTGATGCCCCAGGCTTGCTTCTTTTTCTCGAAACCGCTCAGAGCGCCGGCGGGGAACGGTACGTTGGATTGCTTCATCCATTCGTCGAGCGTCTTGCGCTCCGCGCCCGAGACGTCCACCGTCAGCACGACGACAGACTTGTCCCTGATCGCCTCGGCCTGTTTGACCAGTTGCATGAGCATGCTCCGCGACGGCCGCTGCTGCATGTCCCAGAAGTAGACGAGGACCGCCTTGCCCTCGGCGGCTGCATCGCTCGCGGGGATCCCCAGCTCCGACAGGTCCGGCAGAGGCTTGCCCGCCAGCGAGACAAATCGCTCGTGCACTACCTTCTGGCCAAGGACGGCTTTCAAATCCTGGTCGCCGGCCTCGCACTGAAGGCTGCCCGATCCGCCGGGACTGTCGGAGAAATTGACCTGAAGGCGAATCCCGCCTTTGGCGATCCGCGTGAATCGAAAGCGTCCCTGCTCGTCGGTGGCGGTGGCCTTGTCGGGTTGCTCGCCACCGCTGCTTCGGCCGAGGAGCAGGATGACGCGAGGGGCGCGCGCCCCGTTGGCGTCGACGACCACGCCGGAGATGGACATGTCGGCCGGCGGAAGCTCGATCGGATTGATGCTCGCCACGGAGCCCGGCTCGCCCTTGATCGCGATGTCCTTGTACGTCCTGGGCGCGTAGCCCGCCGCGTGAACCGAGACGCGATACTCGAACGGCTCCTGCACCGGCGGGATCGCCCGGAATTCGAAGCGGCCCTCGGAATCAGTCAACACTTCCTCGCCCATGCCCGACAGGCAGTTCCATAATTCGACGTCCAGGGACGCCCTCGCGGCGGCGATTCCCTTGCCGTTGGGATCGACGACCTTGCCCGCCACGGTCAGCGACGGCGACAGGGACACATCGATCGGCTTCGCCAACTCCCTGGCGTGGACAACACCCGCGAGCGATCGCGTCCGATCTCTGGCGATGACGCAAAGCCCCTCCTTCGCACGTTCATTCTCGTACCAGGCCGTGAATCGGCCGTCGGCCTGGGTGCAGGCGTGGTCACCGAAGGGGTGGACGGTGACCAGCACGTCCTCGGCCGGCTTGCCGTCCGGATCGGTCACGCGGCCTTGAATGGTCGGAGCCTTGTCGAGCGTGATGTCCAGGCGCGTGGTCTCGCCGGCCTTGACCACCGTGGGCTCGCTGACGTGCCACCACATGTATGCCCCTCCTCCGGCGTAAGGACGGTATCCGCCCGGCAGGAGCCGGAGCGTCACGCGGCCGGCCTCGTCGGTCCGCGCGCTTGCGGAGCCCTGCTCACTGTACGTGGAGACGCGGTGCCCCGCCACCGGTCGGTCGGTTCCCTGCTCACGCACGAGGGCCTCGATCGTGCCCCCCTTGCTGAGGGCCACGCGTACGTCCTGGACATCCCGGTCCGCGGCGACATCCACCATCGCGGACGCGGCGACCCATGCCGGGGTCTCATTCTCCACGGTAGTCAGCGAGATCTTGTTTTTGCCCTCGGGCAGCCCTTCGCACACGAATGTGCCATCGGCTCCGGCCACCACGGTCTTGGCGAGGTAGCGATTGAGAATGTTCTCTCTGTCGCTTCCCGGCGCGATCGTCAGCGACACGCCCGCCACACCGCGGTCCGCGTCCTCCTCGACGACGCGGCCTTTCACGGGATGCTCTTTGGGCAGGACGAGCCGGATGTCCGACCTGCCCACTTCGAATCCGCAGCAGTTCTGATAGTGGGTCGTGAAGGTGTAGACGCAGTTCCAGCCGGGCGCTTCGACGCGGAAGTCACTGCTCACGTCGGCCGCGAAGGCGTCGAAGCGGAACACTCCCTGTTCATCAGTCCTCGTCGTGAACCACTCGGCCGGCGCGCATATCGGGCGTTGGCTCAAGCGGTTCATATAGCTCGTCGTGGGCACGGCCTGCACCTTCGCCCCGGCCGCAGGCTTGCCGTTCTTGTCCACAACCACACCCGTGAGCGTGCAGGGCTCTTCCAGCACGAGCAGGAAATGTCCTTTGGCCAGGGTGTTGAGACTGTAGTTCAAGCCGTCCCAGGCCAGGGCCAGGCCGGGCTTGCGGGCCACGATGAATGTGTCGTACTGCGAAGCGACATTCGCCTCCAGCGAGAACTCCCCCTTCTCATCGGTCTTCACAATCGGCCCGATGAGACGCCCATACTCGTCTCTGGCGACGGCATACGTTTCGTAAACCGCGACCTCCGCCCCCGCGACCGGCCGGGCCCGAGAGTCCACGACCTGCCCGCTCACAGGCAGCGTGGAGGCAGCCCTCGCTCCGACACACGCAGACAACAGAACGCACCCGACAACGCTCACATGCCGCTCCATAACAACCTCCCTATTCACCGCGCATTTGCTCGACTCGTTCCTCCAGTTCGTCCAGCGTGAATCCTTCCGCCCGGACGACATGCTTCTCATCCGTCAGAATCAGCCACGGCAGAGACTGAGCGTGCGAGGCTGCGACGATGCCATTCCCGTGGGTCCGGCCCTCACGCCCGGCCGGATCGGCCTTCGAGGCGTCGATCGATGCGACGACTACCTTTCGAGCTGCAAGATTCTCTGCCTTCTCGCCCAGTTGCTGCACACAATTCCGCGACGGTCTCTGATTGCCGTCGAACAGGCACAGCAGGATCGCCCTGCCCTGGCATTTCGACTGTTCAAGTGACATAGGCACGCCATCCAGTTGCCAGATGCTCGTGCCGATGAGCGAAGTCACCGTCTTCTCCTCCGTTTTGCGTTTGACCACGATGCGAAGGTCTCTGGCATTGCAGGACGCACCGCCATTCAGAACCGTGGTCGCATAGGGACTCTCCGACTCCGGCTCCACGATTACCGAATAGCGGGTGTCCGGCAGATGATCCGCAAAGAACCGGCCGTTTGGGTCCGTGACTGCGTCTGTTCTGCAGAGAATCGAAT
Organism: Phycisphaerales bacterium; assembly: GCA_039679525.1. GTDB lineage: Bacteria > Planctomycetota > Phycisphaerae > Sedimentisphaerales > Anaerobacaceae > PLanc-01. Next base: position 4,492 of record JBDKUU010000298.1, read on the forward strand.
TGACCACGACAGGCAGCCCCATCACGGGCCGGCCGGCCTCGTCGGTCACAAGACCCTCGATGGTCCCTCCGCGCGACAGCCTGCAAAGCAGCGGCTCGGACGATTCGCGTT
>JBDKUU010000299.1:0-4998 GCA_039679525.1 Phycisphaerales bacterium
TCACCCCTGCGAAATCCGCATCGTCGGGATTGGTCCAGCGCAAGCTGACTTGCCGCTCGCCTCCGGCAGCCGTCAACTCGGCGACATTCCCCGGCGGGAGCACGTTCACATGGTATTCGTACGCGCCCATATCAACTGCGGAACCTGCGATTCGGGAATTGCCCCCGAGATCGATCATGCCCCCCGGCGACACGGCCGCATCGTCGCCTTGGTCGATACAGGGAGAATCCGGCCGCAGAAGGTAGTTGTTGTTGGCCATATCCACGAAGTGGGGATTCGCCGATACGTTGTGATTGATTCCGTCGAACGCCCAATCCGTGACATCGCAATAACGCACGTTGGCTGCATTCACGCCGACCACGTCGTGCTGCATGTTGGCCCAGAGAATGGTGTTGACAAGGAAGGTCGTCGCGTCGGTGTAGACGCCGCCGCCCGAGCCGTTGAGCGGGATGTAGTAGCTCGTGCCGCCGACACCACATCTGTTCCCGGCGATCGTGCACCCGGCAATGACGACTTCCGTGTTGTTCTCGCAGTACACGCCGCCGCCGTTGCCGCTGCTGTTGGCGTACCCGCCCGAGTCGTCGCCGTCCCCGGTGAAGTTGCCGTAGATGAGCGTATTCTCAACGCGAGCCAGCGAGTTGAGTATGGCCAGGCCGCCGCCGTCGCCTGTGCGGTTGAGATTCTCGCCATCGGTCCCTTTGAGATCGCCGGTCCCGTTCTCCGCGATGGTGCAGTTGCGCACTTGCACGCTGGGGCAGGCGTCGAAGAACAGCCCGCCTCCCCGGCCCGATGGGCCGTTGCCTCTGGCGGCTTGCATCCCCTCGCCGGTCTTGTTCTGTTGGAAGAGGCATCCGTCGATGGTCACCGCACTTTCCAGGAAGCAGGCCGCTCCGCCTCGCCCACTTGAGCGGGCGTAACGGTAGTATCCGGTGCGTCCCGTTTCGTTGAACACGAATTCACAGTTCGTCAGCCCCACGATAGAGGAGAGAGCGTACAAGGCTCCACCATCGCTTGTACCTGAAGCATAGTACATGCCCAACTCCCCGCCATCGCCCGTCTTGCTGTGTGCGAACGAACTGTTCTCGACCGCCAGGGTCGAGGATTCACAAAAGATGGTCCCGCCATGCCCGCCTCGTCCGCCCGCGCTGTCCGACCCTCCGGTCCCATCTCCGCCCGATCCCGTGGCGTTGTCGTCAAACGTGCAGTCGACAATCTGCGCGGCGCTGCCGGCTCGCAGGCACAGGGCCCCGCCGTTTCCTCCGGCGCCTGCTGTGCCATACTCATAACCTTTGTCTCCCCCCGGCCCCGTGTGGTTGTAGTCGAATTGCGATGTGCTGATCGTCAGCGTGGAAGACTCCGCGTAGATAGCTCCGCCCTCGCCCCCATTGCCGCTGACGGCGTGCCCCTGATCGTCGCTGCCCCCCGTGCCCGTCGTGTCGGAGAACGAGCAGTTGGTGATTTCGACCGTGGATGATATCGCGAAAAGACCTCCGCCGTGGCCGGCGCGACCCGCCGGAGAACCGCTCAGTCCTTGCCCGCCATCTCCGGTTTGATTCCAGGAGACATCGCAATGGTCCAACAGGATCGATGCGTTCGAGACGTAGATGCCTCCGCCGTCTCCGCCGGGCTGGGTGGAGGCCCCGCTCCAGGTGTTGTTTCTGACGAGGCTGCAGGCTCGGATCACCTGATTGCCCCCGTCACAGTAGATTCCGCCGCCGGCCGGAGCGCTCCCATGGGCGAGTGTGAATCCATCCATCGTCACATCGACATCGAGTATGCGAACGACCGAATGGTTGAGTCCGGACGCGTCGACGATCGTGGTGAATCTGCCCGAATCGCGGGGTTGATCCCAATCGTATCCGTTGTACCCGCCGGCGAGCGTCAGGTTCTTGTCGATCGTCAGAGCTTCGCCGTACGTGCCGTCGGCCACGAGAACCTGTCCGCCCGAGGCGACCGCCTGGATCGCCTCCTGGATGCTGTCGAATGGATGCTCTTGAGACCCGTCTTCCAGCGGATCGCTCACCGTGGAGTCATACGCGAGGGGATCGTTGACCGCACTGTCGTCCACGTGGACGACAGCAGGGGCCGCGAGCATATCGTAGCCGGTGGCTCCCACTGGGGCAGACTGCACGGCGACGGCGAGGAAGCCGTCTGCCGATAGCAGCACGCGGGTCTCCAGTGGCTCCAAAGTCGGCGCCAGGCGCATCGCGCCGGGGTGTATCTGACGATCTCGCATTCTCCGGAAGAGCCGCATCAAGCTTGCCATTGGTTGTTCCCCCAGGTTTCGTTCCCATCGATGAATATGAGTTGCGCCGTGACTCCCAATGAATCAACTGTACGCGCGATGTCTTTTCATCGCCAGGATGGTCTCGTATTGCCGGAAGGTCGATCCATATCCGTCATCGACAGCTTCTCGCCGACGCCGGGAATGCCGGCGAACGCACGGCGCGGCGTTCGTGAGAGATGCATAGTCAGCTACTTGCTGATGCTGTTGTTGTAGAAGAACAGTCGAATCGGTGGGATGTCAATTGAGTGAAATACGTATTATCAACATTGTTGCACCATTTACTTCACATGCAGAAAGATTCTCTCCACGAGTTGGATGACGGCAGATCACTTGCGGAGATCCAGACACAGGACATCGCCGGCGGCGCTGCGGAGGTAGAGACGGCCGTCGGCGAGAGCGGGGGCCGACCAGCAGCGGCCGGTGAGGACCTTGGCGGATGCCAGTGATTTGTAGGCCTCGGCGGTCGCCTCTACGATCTGGAGCGTGCCGTTCTCCTGGAGGACGATCAGTCTGCCCTCGGCCAAAATCAGCGAGCCCAGGCCGAGCCGGGGACTCGACCAGCGGACCTCGCCGGTCTGCCAGTCGAGACATTGCAGTTCCTTGTCGTCGAAGCCGAAGAGCGAGCCCTGCCGGAGCACGCAGTTGCTCAGATAGGTCTTCATGTTCTTGTTGCGCCACAGCGGCGTGGGCGGGTTCGTCGAGAGATCGAAAAGGCCGCAGCCTACGCCGTGGCCCGAAGAGACGAAGAGCCTGTTGTCCATGATGATGACATCGGAAGCGTTCTGGTCCCATGTGGTTTTCCAGAGGACCTTCCAGCGGACCCGGCCGTCCACGATATTCCCGGCGACGACTTCGTGGCCGCTGACGAATGCGAAGCACGACTGTCCGCCGGCCTCGAACTGCACAGGCGAGGAATAGCCCGAATATCCGGGGCCGTTGTCCCAGAGAGTCTTGCCCGTGAGTTTGTCCACGGCTACACCGGCCGTGCCGACGGGCAGAATCAGCCGATCCCCGGCGATGAGGGGCGAGCCGGCGAAACCCCACCAGGCCTGATAATCAGCCTCGGTCCGGACAGGCGGCTGGAACTGTATCGACCAGATCGCATCCCCGGTCTCGGCGTTCAGGCAGAAGCAGTCGCCGAACTTGCTGATCGTATAGACGCGACCGTCTTCGACCGCAGGCGTGGCCATCGGTCCGCCTTCGTAGGCCTTGGGATCGAGCTTGCAGGGATAGGAGCGCTTCCACAGTTCGCCGCCGGTCTCCGCGTCCAGGCAGTAGATGGTATCGACTTCGTCGCGATTGCCCAGGGTGAAGGCCCGCTTGCCTGCGATGGCGATACAGGAAAAGCCCGTTCCGACAGAGGCTCTCCACAGCGCCTTGGGACCCTCCGCAGGCCACTGCCAGTTTAGACCGGTTTCAGACGAAACCCCGTTTCGTGCGGGCCCTCGCCAGCCGGGCCAGTCGCCGGCAATGGCAGGGATAGCGGCCAGAACCACGACCACTGCTGCGAGGCGACACGTTCTCATCACGATCTCCGATGAATCCTGTTTCGACCGCGATTCGCGATCGTGAAGGGATCATGGCTGCTGGCGGAGAAGATGTCAAGGCAAGACCGCTCGCCGATCCTTTTGGATGCCGCAACTATCTGTGATCACAGGACTTAGCGGGATGTGGCTCACGCTGGCTCATTCGATGGCGGCGAAATCCTGAAACAGGGCCGGGACCGCTGCGTCTTATTCGTGAGAACCGATGGTCCAGCGATGCAAAGGCGGTCTGAGAGTATGGCGACAATCGAAAAGACGCAGGGCGACGGCGCTGAATTGGCGGCGGGGCCGAAAGCGGAGGGGGCCCCGGCCGCCGTCGATCACGATCAACTGATTGCCAAGCTGCACGAAGGCTGCGCGAGGCTTAAACGCCAGGTGCACCAGGTGATCGTGGGGCAGGACGAGGTGATCGACTCGGTCGTCTGCTGCATGTTGGCGGGCGGGCACTGCATCGTCCAGGGCGTGCCGGGCTTGGCCAAGACGCTCATGCTGCGTTCGATCTCCGACGCGATGAAAATGCGGTTCAACCGGATTCAGTTCACGCCGGACCTGATGCCCTCGGACATCACCGGCGCCGACATCATCCAGCGGGACGCCCAGTCCAAGCAGCGGAAGTTCGAGTTCGTCAAGGGGCCGATCTTCGCCAACATCGTACTGGCCGACGAGATCAATCGTACGCCGCCCAAGACGCAGGCGGCCCTGCTCCAGGCGATGCAGGAGCGGGAGGTCACCATCTCGGGCCGCACGCACAAGCTGGCCGAGCCCTTCTTCGTGCTGGCGACGCAGAACCCCATCGAGCAGGAGGGCACGTATCCGCTGCCGGAAGCGGCGCTCGACCGCTTCATGTTCATGGTCTACATCGACTACCCGACCGCCAAGGAGGAGCACCTGATGGTCAAGCAGACCACCACCGGCAAAAAGCATTCGATTGCCCCGGTGCTGGACACCCAGGACATGGTGCTGTTTCAGGAGATCGTGCGGATGGCCCCGGTGAGCGACACGGTGATCGCCTACTGCATTCGGCTCGTGCGTGCGACCCGGCCGACGGATTCGCTGGCGACGGCCATGGTGAAGAAGTATCTCAAGTGGGGGGCCGGGCCGCGGTCGGGGCAGTTCATGACGCTGGGGGCCAAGGCGCTGGCATTGACGAAAGGCCGAATCACGCCG
>JBDKUU010000300.1:0-2527 GCA_039679525.1 Phycisphaerales bacterium
TTCGTACGAGGCTCTGGCGCTCTCGAGCCGAGCCTGGGCCTGGGCCAGCCGAGAACGGTTCCTCGCGTGCGTGCGATCCAATTCCCGCTGGGCTTCTCGGTAGGCGCTGAGGAACTTGCGGGTCTCCTTGGGAAAATCGTAGCGTCTGTACAGATCCAATGTGTCCGTGGCCTGCTCGCTCTGGATCCGGAAGCTCTGCACGGCCAGCTCTTTCTGCTGCACCTCGATCTGGGGCGCGTAGTTCGCGTCGCGGAGCTTCTTGCTCGACGTGAGTTCCTGGTCGGCCTGCGTAAGCTTGGCCTTGGCCAGAACGATCGCGTCTTCCAACTCTTTGAGCTTCTGCTTGGCCGCCCCGCCTTCGCTGGCCGGGTCCTCAAGCACCGTCAGCAACGCCGCGACCTCGATCGGGCCGTTCGGGTCCCGCTCCACTCCCTCAACCAGCTTGCGGGCCACCGCCTCGCCCAGGTGCTTGCTGAGGTCCATCAGGCCGAACTGCACCGCCTGCTCCGCCGCGGCCAGGTCCGACTCGTTCTGCTTCTTCTGGATGATGAAGCCTTCCTGCGCCTCCGTGTAGGAAGCCTTGGCGGTGGAGAAGACGATCTGCTCCTGGTTGAGATTGTCCTGGAGCCCGGAGGCGTTCAGCTCGCAGATGATCTTGCCGCCCTCGACGTCCTCCAGCGTGATCTCCACGCCCTCCGGCACGATGCTGATGATCTCCATGCCGGCGCCTTCGACCTCGCAGACGACGTCCGTCGACTGCTGGGCCTTGACCTGGCCGCTCTCGGTCACCGTGATCGTCAGATCGTCCTTGCGGACCGCGAACGTCCCGGGCTTGCCCGCCGCGTCGGTGGCGACCGCCGATCGCCGGGACATCACGAACCCCGAGATCACCAGCGCCGCAACGACCAGGATGAGCCACCCCCACCGCTTCTTGCGGCGAACGGGACGCGACGGACGTTGCGGCTGTGGATTCGTTTTCTGCTCAGTCATTCTTGCTCTCTTCCCACATTCCATCCGGCTGAACCTGCAACACGCCGATATCGCGGAAGAAGTTCAGCTTGGCGATTGTATGATCGACCAGCGCCGCGGTCAGACTGTTCTGCGCCAGCAGCAGCGCGTCCTGGGACTCCAGCAAATCGCGGGTGTTCGCCCGCCCCGCCTCCCACAGCAGGGGCGACACCGCCACGCGCTGCCTCGCCAGGTCGAGGCTCTTTCGCTGCGTGACGTACGACTCCGCCTCCTCCTGCAGTTTGCGATAGGCCTGACGGACCTCGAGCCGCACGGTGTCCATATCGTTCTCATAGTCCCGCCGCTGCTGCTCCAGCGTGATCAGGCTCTCCCGATAGGCATTCCGCTCGGCCTTGCGATCGAGCGGCAGATCCGCCTCCACGCCCAGGCCGTAGTCGCCCCGCTGGAACTGGATGCGATTGAACTCGGTCCCGTCGCCGGAGTTGGCCCCGGCGCGGGCCACGAGGTTCAGCTCGGGCCCGAGGTTGTCGGCCGCCACCATGACCTTGCGCTGGGCGTCCTCGACGTTGTCGATGCTGTTGGCAAGGTCCAGCCGCTGGGCGAACGCCGCATCGAGCGCGTCGGCCAGCGTGTACGAAGGCTGCGTGATCCCCGCCTGCTCGAGCGACTTGAGCTCGTTCTGGTCCAGCATAATGTCCGCGTCGGTCGGCAACGCCAGGCGGATCTTGAACTCGTCCAGCAGTTGCTCGTAATTCTGCTGCGACCGCAGCAGGCTGTCCTTGGCGTTCAGCTCGCTCTGCTCGGCCTGGTCGACCTGAAACCTCGCGGTGCGGCCCTCCCCCGCCTCCATCTCCAGACGCTTTCGCAGCTCGACCTTGCTCTCGTAGCTGTTCTGGGCGTTCGTCACGGCGTCCCGCTGCTGCAGGACGCGATAGTAGTCGTTCACGATCGACACCACGAAGAGCTGTCGATAGCGGTTGAACGAGCGAATCTGATAGAGGACGTTCCGCTCGGCCTGCGTCAGGTTCTCCTGGGCGACCTCTCTTCCGGCCCCCCGCAGCAAGGGCTGCGTCACCGTCGCCCCCAGGACCGAACCCAGGGACGCCCGAGGGTCCCCGGTCAGGAATCGCGTCCAGTCCACTGCGATGCTGGTCGCGACCTGGGCCCCGCCGGCCAGGGCCTGGTCGAATCCGGCCTCGCCCCCGGCGCCGACCGACTCGTCCCCGTCGCTCTTGGCGTAGCCGGCGTCCACGGTCGCGAACCACCGCCTGGCGAACCGATGCCGCGCCAGCGTCAGGTCCAGGGTGGTCAGATAAAGCTGGTCTTTCTGCCGCTGGTACTCGCGGTTGTTGGCGGTCGCGATCGCCACGGCCTGGGCCAGCGACAACGTCCCGGAGCGAACCGTGCTCGTCGGCTGGACGTCGTTCGGACCCGCCGGGACATCCGCAACCGTGTAGTTGACCTTCTCCCCGAAGTTCGGGTCCAACTTGTCGTCGATGATTTTGTAGAATTCCATGTCCGCCTGGGCCTTGTACTTCGCGGGACGGCATACCCAGAC
>JBDKUU010000301.1:0-2433 GCA_039679525.1 Phycisphaerales bacterium
TGTTTCCCGGTTCGCGAAGCGTTCCGGCCGTGGACGGCGATCATGTCTATTCGTGCGGCCCCTATGGCGATCTCTACTGCATCGACATCAACACGCACAAGCCCGTCTGGAACAAGAACGTGTGGAAGGACTTCGGCGGCGATCGAATTCCGATCTGGGCCATCACTCAGTGCCCCCTCATCTACGGGGATTTGCTGATCGTGGCGTCCCAGGCTCCGGAAGCCGGCGTGGTTGCTTATAACAAGCTCACGGGCGATATCGTTTGGAAGACGCCCAATCTCGGCAATGAAACTTATGTCAGTCCGGCCGTTGTAAAGATAGACGGGGCGGACCACATCGTAATGGTCATCTCATCCACCAACCGCATCGGACATCCGGAACTGGCAGATGCGTTGGGCAACGTCGTCGGAATAGAGCCCCTTACGGGGAAGATCCTCTGGAAATACGATCAGTGGCGGTGCCACATTTCGGTGCCGAGCGCCGTCGATGCCGGCGACAACAAAGTGCTCGTTGCAGGCGGATACGAACTCGGCGCCGTGATGATCGAGGTCGAGAAGAAGGCCGACGGCAGCTACGGCGCGACGGAAGTCTTCAGAACCGAAGAATTCGGCGATCAGACGAAGCCGCCGGTGCTGCATAACGGCTACTTCTATGCTCAGTACGGGACCAATAACCGCAACGACGGTCTGACGTGCATGAGCATGGATGGCAAGATCCTGTGGAAGACGAAACGTTCCCCCCAGTTCAACAAAGGCAGCATGATTCTCGTCGACGGCCTGCTTCTGGCAACCGATGGCAGGAAGACTCTGTATCTCATAGAGCCCGATCCCTCTGGGTACAAGCCCCTTGCGTCGGCAGAGGTGCTTGGAGAGGGGGGAACGGGATCGGAAAATGATCCGCTGGCTTCCCGTGTGGGAGGTTCGACCCAGAACTGGGCGCCGTTGGCGTTCTCCGACGGCAAGCTCCTCCTACGAGACCAGACCCGGCTCAAGTGCGTCAAAGTCGCTGAATGACTGCAATAACAAGAGCGATCCTGGCGTCTTACAACTTCAAAGGTGATGGAAGATACCCTAACCGCTGAATGCGGTCTCGGATCGGAACGGGTTTTCAGGCCCACGAATTCGATTTCGGCCGCATGCGTGACGGTTTTTGAACGGAGTAAAGAATGAAGGTAAGAGCGGTATTGACAGCCGTCGTTGTGATGATCGTTTCCGGCCGCGGTCTGGCGGAGGATTGGCCGCAATGGCGCGGGCCGAACCGGGATGGCAAGTCCGCGGAGACCGGCCTGCTCAAGGAATGGCCGAAAGAAGGCCCGTCGCTGGCCTGGAGGATCAAAGGGCTCGGCGGCGGTTACAGCGCCCCGGCCATCGCCGCGGGACGGATCTTCGGCATGAGCAATCGCGGCAATGATGAAGTCGTTTGGGCCCTGTCCGAGACGGACGGCAAGGAACTCTGGGCGGCGCGTCTCGGGCCGGCCTTTGTGCAGGGAATGCCGCAGGGAAAAGAAGGCACCGGGTGCACGCCGACGATCGACGGCGATCGCCTCTACGTCGAAGGCTTGGGCGGCGACGTGGCCTGTCTGCAGGCCGCGGATGGCAAGATCCTCTGGCAAGTCAGCCTGACTCGCGATTTCGGCGGCAAGGCGCCCACCTGGCGGTTCAATGAATCCCCGCTCGTCGACGGGGACAAGGTCATCGTCACGCCCGGCGGCCCGGACGCGACGCTGGCGGCCCTCGACAAGTTGACAGGCAAGGTCCTCTGGAAGAGCCAGGTGCCCGACAGCCCCGGCGCGTCCTACGCCTCGCCCATCGCGATCGACTTCGACGGGCAGCGCCAGTACGTGCAACTCACCGCCAAGACGCTCGTCGGCGTCGCGGCGTCCGACGGCAAATTCCTCTGGCGGTACGACAAGCCCGCCAACAGAAACGGGATCAACTGCTCCACGCCGCTCTACCAGGACGGCCTGGTGTTCGCCGCCTCGGCCTACGGCGCCGGCGGCGGGGCGGTGAAGCTCAGCAAGGACGCAGACGGCGGCATCAAGGCCGAAGAAGTCTACTTCACCAAGAAAATGCAGAACCACCACGGCGGCATGATCCTCCTCGACGGCGCTCTGTACGGCGCCAACGGCGGCAACGAGGGCGGCTCGCTCGTCTGCCTGGACTTCCAGACCGGCAACGTCCTGTGGGACGGGCGCGACAACCCCGGCGGCAAGGCGCCGAAAGGCTCGCTGACCTTCGCCGACGGCCGGCTCTACTATCGCAGCGAGGAAGGCTCCGTACTCCTGATCGAGCCGAATCCGAAGCAATACGTCGTGTGCGGCCGCTTCGACCAGCCCGACCGCACCAAGCAGCCGGCCTGGACGCATCCGGTCATCGCCAACGGCAAGCTGTACCTCCGCGATCAGGACCTGCTGCTGTGCTACGCGGTCAAGTG
>JBDKUU010000302.1:0-6866 GCA_039679525.1 Phycisphaerales bacterium
TGTACAGGCCCCGCCCGTAGCACATCGTGTCGTACAGCCAGACCTTCTCGGGCCAGGTCTTCGGCAGGAGCATGCCCTGCATGAAGGGCACGACCGTAGCGTCGAACGAATCCTCGGCGATCGCAGGCGGCCACGAGCATTCCAGGACCCGGGCCTCATTCTCCTGCGCGACCACATCGCAGGCGAGTTCCTCCCGCGGCCCTTCCAGGCAGAGGAACAGATCCATTCGAACCGGCACGGCCGTGGACTCCTGGCGGAAGTCGCCGAGCGAGATTCTCACGCCGGTCTTGAATCCGGTCTCATAGCGGGACACCTGCCGCCTGCCCGCGTCGGCCAGGCGAAGGGAATACGTCTTGCCGGCGGCTTCGGCGACGAGGTCGCCGGCGAAGGACGCGACCGTGGACCACGTCCGATCGCCGATGCGGACGGTCATCTGCAACGTGGCCGGGTTCAGGTCCACGCGGGTCCTCGTCCCGCGAATGATCCACGAGCCTTCCTCCTGCGACACTTGGACGGCGGGGCTTCCGTAGTCGTTCTGCACGGGGGCCGTCCCGGCTTGAGTCAGGGCGCAGAGGCATAACGCCATGAGAGGGACATAGACGTTCGGACACATTCGCGGGGCCGGGCTGCGATTCATCATAGGTTCAGGTCTCCTCTGACAGATCGGTTCTTCGATTGTCAGACCATGGTAGCGTCGCGATCGGTGAATGTCGAGCAGTGCGGGCTTGTGATTCCGCCGACCGGCCGTAGAATGGGCGGGATTGTACCGTCAGGAATCGCAATGGAAAGGCACGACATGAGAAACCGCCTGTGGGTCACGCTGATCGCCTCGATTGTCACTACGGCCGCGACGGCCTTCGCCGCCGTCGAGGTCAAGTCGCCGGACGGGCGCCTGGTCGCCACATTCGACATCAAGAATTTCGGAGATGCCGCGGGTTGTCCCTGCTATCGCGTGGAGTACATGGGCCGGCCGCTCATCGCGGAATCCCGCCTGGGACTGGAGCTGGACGGAGCCGTCTTGAGCGAAGGGATGGCTCTCGTGGAGCAGACGACCAGCCAGTCCGATTCGACGTGGAAACCGGTGTGCGGCGAGCGAGCGGAGATTCGCGATCGGTACAATCAGGTCGTCATCGGACTAAAGGGAGCCCAGGATCCCAACCGCATTCTTTGCGTGACCTTCCGAGCCTACGACGAAGGCGTCGCATTCTGCTACACGCTGCCGAAGCAGCCGGGCCTGGAGAGTGTTCGCGTCAAGCGGGAGGTCTCTGAGTTCCGATTCCACGCAGACCATCCGGCCTGGGCGACCTACGCCGGACAGGGACAATACCAGAGAGTCCCGCTCAGCGCGATCAAAGCCGGTTGCGAGCGGCCCCTGGTCGTGGAGGTCGCGGAGGATTTGTATGTCGCGTTGGCGGAGGCCAGACTGGTCGATTATGCCCGCATGAAGTTCGCGCCGATCCAGGGGGTTCCGAACGCCGTGGAAGGGCGGCTGGACGGAGAAGTGGTCTGCGAGGGAGGCGGCGAGGAGCTTCTGACCACGCCGTGGCGCGTCGTGATGGCGGCCCGGAGCCCGGGCGAGCTCCTGGAGAACAACTTCATCATCCCGAACCTCAACGAGCCCTGCGCGATCCGCGACACGTCCTGGATCAAGCCGGGCAAGGTCATCCGCGAGGTGTCCCTGACGACCGCGGGCGGCAAGGCCTGCGTGGACTTCGCCGTCAAGAGAGGGCTCCAGTACGTCGAGTACGACGCGGGCTGGTACGGCCCGGAGAGCGACCCCGACTCAGACGCGACGACGGTCACTCTCGACCCCAAGCGAAGCAAGGGGCCCCTGGATCTTCAGGAGGTGATTCGCTATGCCCAGGAGCGAAACATCGGGATCATCGTCTACGTGAACCACATCGCCCTGGAGAGGCAGCTCGACGACCTGCTGCCCCTGTACAAGCAGTGGGGGATCCGGGGCATCAAGTTCGGCTTCGTCAACGTGGGCTCGCAGCGGTGGACTCGCTGGCTGCACGACGCGATCCGCAAGTGCGCCGAGCAGCAGTTCATGGTGGACGTGCACGACGAGTATCGCGTGACCGGTTTTTCCCGGACGTATCCGAATCTGATGACGGTCGAAGGGATCTACGGAGACGAGGCCAAGCCGACGAACGATCAGACGCTCGCCTACGCTTTCACGCGGATGCTCGCGGGCCAGGCGGACAACACGGTGTGCTGGAACGATCCTCGCGTGACGCAGAATTCGAGCTATGCCTATCAACTGGCCAAGCCGGTGGTTCTGTTCAGTCCGTGGCAATTCCTGTTCTGGTACGACCGCCCGGGGGCGGTGGAGGACACGCCGGAGCTGGAGTTCTACAATCACCTGCCGACCACGTGGGACGACACGCGGGTCCTTGACGGCCGAATCGGCGAATACGCCGTGGTCGCTCGGCGCAAAGGCGCCGAGTGGTTCGTCGGTTGCATGAATTCCGGCGAGCCGCGGACGCTCGATGTGCCGCTGGGCTTCCTCGGCGACGGGCGGCCCCGCACCGCTCACATCTATGCGGACGATCTGGCGATCGGAACGCGCACGCATGTCCAGGTCGAAAGCCGGCCCGTGGATCGGGGCACGACGCTGCGAGTGACCCTGCCGGCGCGCGGGGGCCAGGCGATTTGGATCGCCGACCGATAGGACCCATAGGACAGATAGGGCTTATGGGACTCGCGTCCCGCGCCTGGACGCGGAATCCGTCCTATTCGTCCTATGAGTCCCATTCGTCCTATAGTTTTGACGAATCGCCTTAAGCCGCTTCCTCATTTCGTCGAGATACGCCTCGGGACGGATCCTGCTGCGTCGTAGAGGATGCGTCCTGCGTCGGGCGAGCACGCGCGGCGCGCGATTCACGACGCGTGAAGGAGCATCCAGGCATGGCAACGGCTGCCCAGCAGTGCGCACCCCGATTCGGCGAAGGCATCATCGCATCCTACCCCGATCCCCTGAGAACGTGCATCTGGAACGCGATCGTCGAGAAGGCGACGGACGTGCACCTGCATTGCGTGGCCGAGGGATTCCGCGTGCTTCACCGCGTCGACGGGATCATCCATCCCAAGCTGTTGCTTTCGCCTGCCGAGGGCCGCAAGCTGCTCAACCAGTTGAAAAGCGCGGCGGGCCTCAATTTCGTGCGGTCGTTCACGCCGATGGAGAGCGAGCTGACTTGGCCGGACGGCAAAACTCAGTGGGAGATCCGCGTCACGGTTACGCCGGTCCGAGACCGCGAATCCGCGCATCTGCGGTTCCTGAACGTGCCCCGCGATCAATGGGACCTCGGCAGCCTTGGCCTGTTGCCCGCCGATCAGGAGAAGGTCTCCACGGCGGTCCACTCGCTCAACGGGCTGATCCTGCTCACCGGGGCCACCGGCTCCGGCAAGACGACCACGATGTACTCCCTGGCCTCCATGATGGATCTCCGCACCACGACAACGTACTCCATCGAGGACCCGGTCGAGTTCCGGCTTCCCTACATCCAGCAGATCGAAGTCGACGAGCAGCACGGACTGACGATGTACGAGGGCTTGCGAACGATCCTTCGCATGGACCCCGATTTGATCCTCGTGGGCGAGATCCGCGACACGGATTCCGCGATGGTCGCAGCCCGCGCCGCGCTGTCGGGCCGGCTCGTCCTGGCGACGATCCACGCCCAGGACGCCGCGGGTGCGGTGGACGCCCTGCACTACCTCGGCGTGCCCTATCACATCATCGCCAGCTCTCTGCGGCTGATCATCGCCCAGAACCTGATCCGCCGTCTGTGTCCCGATTGCGCCCAGCCGCGAGACCTGAGCGACGAGGACCGCGAGCTGTTCGGGCAGTTCTCCATGGAGGCTCCGGACAACCTCATGCAGGCGATCGGCTGCCCCGAGTGTCACTCCTACGGCCACAAAGGCCGCACCGGCGTCTTCGAGGTTGCCCCGATCGACGACGAGCTGGCGACCTTCATCCGGTCCGGCCCGCATCATCGCGAGGTCGCCGACTGCCTCCGCAAGAAGGGCATGCGGTCGATGGCCCAGGACGGACTGGAGAAAGCGGCGATGGGCGTCACATGCATGGAAGAGCTGCGCCGCGTCTGCACGTTCGGCCTAGGCATCGAGCTGATGCGCCGCCGCACCGATCCGATGACGCTGGAGATCGAGGAACTCAGCCGCCTGGAAGGCGATCGCCCGTTCTGACGGCGTTCTTCGACACAAGCTCACCCCATGCGACTGGTGCGGGCGCCATGCTTACGCTCGCGTAAGCATGTTGTCTCATATCGCGACAAGACATGGCTACGAAGCGTAGCCATGGCGCCCAGTCTCAGCGCCGCCATTCGTGCTACACAGTCCCCGGACAGACACCATTTCCCACTGCCGTCACGCCAATAAGGGTTTTCCTCTTCGGATGTGAGCGTGGTCCCTATTGGATCAAGACGGCGAGTCGGCTCTGATAGAACTGATCGAACGTAGATGACGCTACGAACGGGAGAGAAGCCCTACGGGAAGACTGTTGACTCTGCCTGAATTCAGGCGAATGGTTCACTATGGAGCAAGATATGGCAAGGAAAGAAAGTCGCAAGACAACCGGTGCAGGGGGCAAACGCGGCCAGACCGCCAAGGGGACGGACGCGCGTCAGGAGCCCTCTCGCATCGAGCAGGTATTGGGCACAGGGGCTGTTTCGCAGGCGCAATCCACGGGCGGCGACGAGCAGGGAGGGACCGCCACCGCCACGATGGCCCTTACGCACGAACAGATCGCTGAGCGGGCAAGACAGATCTGGGAACAGCACGGATGTCCGCAGGGCGAAGACGAGGAGAACTGGCGCGAGGCCGAGCGACAGTTGAAGAAAGAAATGGGAATGGCCCAGGATTGACGATGAACATCGCCGACCGGCTCCGCGAGTTGAGCAAGAATCTCTACTGGGCCTGGCATCCGGAGTTCATCCGGGTGTTCCGGGACATCCAGCCGGACCTGTGGCGCGAGGTGAACCACAATCCCGTCGAGTTCCTGCAGCGTCTGGCCGACGAGGTCGTGGAGGACAAGTACCGCGATCCCCGGACGTGCAACCGGCTGACGCAGGCCTTTCGCACGCTGCAAAGCTACCTGGAGGCCAGCGAGGTCTGGGGAACCTGGCACGCGGGGCCGCTGCGGGCCTTTCCCGTCGCGTATTTCTCCGCGGAGTTCGGGCTGCACGAGTCGCTGCCCATCTACTCCGGCGGCCTGGGGGTCCTGGCGGGCGATCATCTCAAAGCCGCATCCGATCTGGGCATTCCGATGGTGGGCGTCGGCCTGGCTTACACCCACGGCTACTTCGACCAGTCTCTCGACGCCGACGGCTGGCAGCAGGAGCGCTACTTCTCGTCGAACGAGGCCGTTCTGCCGCTGGAGCTCTTGCGGAACGAGTACGGCCAACCCGTTCGGATCGCGGTCCAGACGGAGTCCTACGGGATCTGGGTGGGCATCTGGCGGGTTCGCATCGGACGCAATTTCCTGCTGTTGCTCGACACGAACGTGGAGGGGAACTCGGTCGAGGACCGCGCCCGGACGAGCCGGCTCTACGGCGGCGACCGCCGCACTCGCATCCGCCAGGAGCTGATCCTCGGGGTCGGCGGAATGCTCGCCCTCCAGCAGGTGGGCGTGCGGCCCAGCGTGATCCACTTGAACGAAGGGCACAGCGCTTTTGCGATTCTCGAACTGGCCCGCACGCTCATGGAACGCGACGGCCAGACGTTCGACAACGTCCGCGATCTGACCACAGGCTTGACGATCTTCACGACCCACACCGCAGTCGCCGCCGGTCACGATACGTTCGAGCCGGCCCTGGTCGAGCAGACGCTCGCGCCGTTGCGGCGCCAGTTGGGGCTCTCCCTGCAGCAACTGCTCGCCCTGGGGCGGGTCGATCCCGGCAACAACGCGGAATGGTTCTCGATGACCGTGCTCGGGCTCAAGATGGCCCGCTATCGAAATGCGGTTTCGGCTCTGCACGCCCGCGTCACGAAAGCGATCTGGCATCATCTCTGGCCCGGCGTCCCCCAGCACCAGGCGCCCATCAACTTCATCACCAACGGCATTCACGTGGACACGTGGCTGGCCGAGCCGATGGCGGATCTGTTCAACAAGCACTTGGGCCCCAACTGGCGGGAGCAGATGGACGATCCCCGCGTCTGGGCGGGCGTGGAGGAGATGGAGGACCTGGAGCTCTGGGAGAAGAGCCAGGAACGGCGCGCTCACCTCGTGGAGTACGTGGATCGCAGCATCCAACGGCAGGAGCGGGCGCGGACCGGCCAGGAACTCAGCGACTATGCTCAGCAGGCCAGGTTGGACCCGACCGCTTTGACCGTCGGCATTGCCCGCCGGTTCGCGGCCTACAAACGCATGGACCTGCTGTTCCGGGACCCGGCCCGCCTGGACCGGCTGGTCAACAATCCGCAGCGGAAGATCCAGTTCATCTTCGCGGGCAAAGCGCACCCGCAGGATGAGCGAGGCAAGCACCTGATCCAGACGGTCTTTCGATTCACGCGCGATCCTCGCTTCATCGGCAAGGTGGTGTTTCTCGAGAACTACGACATCAACGTGGCCCGGCACCTCGTCCAGGGCGTGGACGTCTGGCTCAACATTCCGAGGCGGCCGCTGGAGGCCTCCGGCACGAGCGGACAGAAGGTCGCCGTCAATGGCGGGCTGAACGCCTCGACGCTCGACGGCTGGTGGGCCCAGGCCTACGACGGTTTCAACGGCTTCGCCATCGGGCACGGCAGCGAGCACTCCAACCTGGACCATCAGGATCACGTCGACATCCAGGCCCTCTACGAGGTCTTCGAAAACGAGATTGTGCCGCTCTTCTACGACCGGGATCAGG
>JBDKUU010000303.1:0-6361 GCA_039679525.1 Phycisphaerales bacterium
CTGAACACGTGGTCAAACCGCATATCATTTTCCCCTTTGCGCCCAAGCTGGACGCCCGGATTCTGTGTCGCTGGCGTAACGCCTTGTCGCGGCGACGGTTACGAAATCAAGCATCGGTATCCCCGACCGTCTTGTCGTCTTCGCCCATCTGTCGGAGTCCCCGACGCCGGTCTACGGCCGCCTCTTCCTCGGATTCGAGCTTTCGGAGTCGCATCTCAAGCTCTTCGATGGAAAGCGAGTCGAGGTCCTCTTCGTAGTGGATAACGATCTCGCTGGGTTGAAGCCCATTTGCCTTACCGAAATGCCGGTCGAAGCGCTCAAGTAAGTTCACAGCGGCTCTCCACCGTACTGCATGATCTGTCGATTCCATCAACTGAATGAGGCACTCGGTAGCTCGGCCCACGTTCTGCTGAACGGCCCGAAGGGCATCGGCGGCAATGGTGGTACATTGGCGGTCGAACTCCGCGCGGAAACCCTCCGTGAGCATCCATCGATAGAAGCTCGATTTGCTGATCCCAGCCTTCTTGCAGCCTGCCTCAATTGTCTTCTCAGACAGGATGATCGGGATAGCCTTGATTTGCTTCCGGGTGAGCTTATCCATTGCCCAAAAACGTCCTATTCCGTGTCACTTCGTTCGATTTGGCCTGCATCTGGCTCGGCCAGCACCCAAAACTGTCGTCGTTCGCTCCCGGCAATGAGACTGCTCCGCACCCGGATACGCTTGCGATGACAGAGCCACGCTACCCCTGCGTCCACGAGCCCGACGGTCAGCCGCGGCTCGGCCGGGAAGCATCGCTGGACGCCGCGGACCAACTCGCAGTAGTCGGCTCGCAGCCATCCCCTGGCGTTCGCCTTGGCCCGGAGGAAGATAAGCAACCTGTCGGCGGCCTGCTCGATAACCTCTCGCGGGTAAAGGCGTCGTCTTGCCATGCCTCATGCTGCCCCCGGAGGTTTCTTGCCCCTGTCCCTGAAGAACCGCAGCCCGGCCCGCTGGAGGAGGCGGGCCTCCCGAAGGTGGCGTCGCCTCATCTCCTGGCGGTCGATCTGTACGGGCCCAACGGCGTCCGTGCCGAGAAGGTCCTTCAGATCGGGACCGTCGCCGATGGACGCAAGCAGACGGTCCAACTCAGCCGCTGGGTCGCCAAGGCGGTCCAGAAGGTCCTGTGTGTCGATGTGGATGTCGATTGGCTCGCACATGCCTGTGCTCCCGTTACTCGGTGAGGTTCGCGCCGGCGGCGGCTTGCTCTGCGATGCGGGACGCCTGGCTCGCGGTCTGCTCGCGCAGGGTCCGGCGCTCGCGACATCGCCGGGCGAACGCGTCGTCGGTCTCCCTGAATGTCCCCGGGTCGCCGATTTCGGCACTGATTTCTTCGAGCTTTCGCGCGTTCTCGCGACGGTCGGCGCATCGTTGTTCGTACGCCCTGTCCGCTTCTTCCATCGACGCCTTGCGGGTGACTTCGGCGGCGACGGGCAGACCGAACTTCGCGATTTTTTCGACGGCGTCGAGGTGCTCCTGGATCTGGTCGAGGGCGTTGGTGTTCTGGGTGGTCATGGGATTGCTCTCTTTCTGGGCCGTTGGGCCCGTAGTGACTGCGGTGGATTCCTGTTTTGCCGCCGGCGTCGGCGCGATAGGCAGCGGGTTCTCGTCGGTCGTGCCGCCCGGCTCAAATCTGCTGCTCCATGCGGCGAAACAGGCGGCCGTAGCCTCATCGTCCCCGATGGTCGGATTCGTCGCTTTCACAAGGGCGACGCCTCGGGCGATATACTCGAACTGACGCTCTTTCGGGCCGGGGCGAGGGACGGACTCGGAGATGGTCTTGCTCTCGAAAACGTTCTTCGTCGTCGCTCCCTGGACGACAAGATCGACGGAGTAGACTTTGCGGATTTCGTCGACGAATCTCTTGCCGTCCCGGCTCACCAAATTGCCCTCAGCCACATGCGAGCATCCGGCGGCTGCTGGGGCGGTCTTCGCGATCGTCCAGAACTTGCCGCCCTTGTCGTCGTCGAGCAGATGGGCGTCACCCTTGATCTTCCCCGACTCGAAACGCACGTTCTTGAACTGGCCCGCGAGATCCATCACGCTCCGGCTGCCCGCGGCATGGTCGATGAAGCATCGGCAGCCTTCGTACAAGCCGCCTTCGACGGCGCGCCTCATCGCCTCCTGGGTGTACTCGTACCCATGAGAAGAAACGGGCCCCAGCATGACGACGTTCTTGACGATCCTCTGGCCATCCGGGCTCTCGACGAACTCGGCGCCGGTGAAGTCAACTCGCTCAAGTAGACGTACACTATCCATTATTTATCACCTCACTGAAATATAGAGCCGGGGGCGGCAAGGAAGGCCTCGACCGCGCCCGGCCACCATGGAATGTCGAGGAGAACGCGCCCGGCCGCCCTCCGGTCAGGGATAGAGGCGACGCGGACGCGCAATTGGCGCGCATGGGCGGGACAGCGGGCAGGCCGACCAATTCGCCCATGCGAGAAAAGACAGTGACGGGAAACTGCCGCAACAGTCTCCCGTCTCGCAGTCGTTGCCGAACCCGACTTCGACAAACGATTAGGTACGGGCCGGTCCAAGGCAAGACCGGCCCGCTGCGCAGCTACGCGCACTTTGCCAGAAAGGACTATGTTGGGCTGATGCCGGCTCATTTCGTGATCGCGCCCTCTACGATGTTTTCAGGAGCGCGGGCTTCGGCCGCTTTGAGCATTTCTTCGCCGGCGGCGGTCCGAGCGCATTTGCGCAGGCAACTGCGCGCCAGCGTCAGGCCGATCGCGCCGATGTTGACATTGTTCGCGATCAAGTGAATCCGCTGATGGCCGGCGCTGTCGGGCTGGGCACGCAGGTACTCACGAACGACTGTCTCGGTGGGGAGGCCGACGTGCTTGGTCGGATTCCATGGCTCTCGCGATGTTCTCACGCCGCCGAGACCGCCGGGGACGTTCTTCAACGCGAACCGCAGAATCTCTACGCCGATCGGGACGAGACCCTGCTCCCGAATCAGTTTGGTCGCGACCTCACCAAAGGGGACGCCGTCGATCTCGGCGGTCTTGGACTGGACCGCGGCCACGATGCGCTGGCCGATCGTGGGCTTTTCCTGGGGCTGTTCGGTCGGCGGCTGATAGGCTGCCCCGAAGGGCGGGTCAATCGGATCTCTTCTCAACATTGTGTGTTCCTTTCTGGTTAGATTCTGTCGTTATTTATTGGTCGGATACCACGTCTGGGATGGCCGGCCGGTGACTCGGCAGATCCGAACGTCACCCCGACGGCATAGGCCTCGGCGTTCCAATTCCGGCAGACGCCTGCTCGCCTCATAGAGGTCTTTGCAGTCACCGAAGCGGTTGACTTCCGCGGCGGTGGCGCCGGGGTACTGCTGGAGCAGAGATAGGATTCTGTCACCTTGGCTCGGCTTGCTCTTGTGCCGCGGACGGCTGAATAGCGTGGCTTCGGTCTGCGGGACCGTTGCCGAATGCCGTAACCCGTTGCCGCCGATAGTTTTGCAGAGACCACTGTCGAAACCTGGCGTCGTGCTTGGCGCTTTCACAGCGAAACCTCCTCGTCGGCATCACCGAAACCCAGGTTCATCGACTTTCTGATTTCGGCGAGTCGATCCTGATAGGCCTGCGGGTCATCAAAGGCTGCGTCATGGGGCAGGAGCGACGCAACCATGTCGATCGACGCTCCCCCACGGACCAAATCCACGGCCGTGCTGACGCCATCCCAGAACTCGGCGGTGTAGCTGGAGCCGGTACTCATGCGTCACCTCCAATCTGATCCTGTCGCCGATCCCGGCCCGCCAAGCGGATGACCTGGCAGGCTTGGAGGAGCCGGCTGTAAATTCTCTGATCGAAGCTCGCGCCAAGGTTCTCGACGGATTTGTTGCTCGTGATGAACGTCGGTCTGCACGCCTCAAGACGCCGGTCGAGAATGTGCAGGAAGACCTTCGTCGAGAAGTCTGACTCCGTCGCTCCGATGGAGGTCAAGACGCCGACGTCGTCCAGCATGAGAACTGGGGCATCGACCATGCGACGGAGAATCGCGCTCTCGGACTCATGGCTTCGGGGGCGGAAGCTGTCGCGGATCTCAAGCAGCAAGTCATCCCATATGGCCCGGCGTGATTGCTGGCATCGCTCCCAGAGGTCGCGTCGGAAGGCGAAGAGGGCATGCGTCTTGCCCGCGCCTGGGGTCCCCCAGAGGAAGATTCCTGTGCCTGTCCGCAGAGAGCGGAATCGCTCGACCAGTGCCGCCGGTAAATCGGCAAGGGCGGCGGTGCGATACCGTGCTGGCGTGTTTTCACGGAAGAGGCGCCATTGTTCGCGGCATCGTTCGCACATCGTGGCGGTGGATTCCAAGGCGACAGTCTCGCGATGGCCGCACCGCGTGCACTGAATCGCCTTCCACGTAGATTCGAGCTCGGCCGAACGTTCGGCCGCCCATTGACGCAGCTCTGCGAGGTCACGCATGGATAACCTCCCCGTACGCGCTCACTTGGGACGTGTAGTCCCTGGTTGGGTCTGGCCCATAGAGGTCATCCATGATGGCATAGTGCTCCTTCGTAGGCGAATTGAAGGGCACTTGGATTTCGCGATCCGCGTCCACCACTGGGCCTTTGGCTGCTGGCACCTCATCCTCCCATCGGTGGGCATTGAGCCACGTGGCCGGGTGCGGAATGTACTGACCGCCGTCTTTGGTCCACTGGTTGGTGTCCCGCTGGGTCTTGACCGCCGCGATCATCCTGTCGAGCATGGCGTCGTCCGGGGCGATCCTCGCGAATGCCTTCCGCGCCGCCTCTTTCGCTACTCGCTTCGGGTAGACCCGCCAAAAGCGATCAAACCCGTCCTCCCCCTTGGGGGATATAGGGGGGTTCTCTTTCTTGGTTCCCTTCCTGTTCTCTTTACTGTTCTCTTCAGATGGAGGTGTCATTTTGACACTATCAGTAGTGTCTTTGTGACACTCCCCTAGTGTCTTTGTGACACTATCAGGTGGTGTCATTTTGACACTACCCCCTAGTGTCATTCTGACACTAGGCGACAGGCGGATTACCCTGCTCAATGCGTCTTCTTGGACGGTGATGTACCCCTTGTCCTTCAGACCCTTGATCGTCCTGACGATGTTGCTGCGATCCGCGCTGAGAGCCTTGGCGAGCACGCCATTGCTGGCGTAGAGCCCGTCCCGATCGAAGCTGGCGGCGAGGGATAGAATCGCCAGTTCGAGAGCTGATCGGACATTCAGCCGGAACAGCGCAACTGGCGCCGTGATGTGAGTCAGGCCGCTGGTCTCGCTCATCGTCGCCCCCCCTCTCTGCTCGATCCACTTCGACCGCGGGACGCATCCGCCCTGCACCCAATCGCGGATCTCCGCCACGCTCCATCTGGTGCATCGCCCCAGCTTCCGCGGCATCGGCCCAAGCCGCCCGCTGGAATCGAGCTGCTGAGCATGGCGCCGAGAAATTCCCAACAGCCTCGCTACGCCGCCGACGTCGATCATGACCGGCTCGAGCGTGGGGGCGGGGATGGTCTTGATGGGGGCGGTGGTCATCGGGTCACCCCCTGGGGCTCAGCCCGTGGCTGGGCGGTGGTGCGCCGGTCCAGCTCTCTGCGGAGGATGACTACGGTCTGTGCACGTGGTCCGAGGATCTGCTCGGCGGCCTTCACCGAGGCCCGTAGTTCAGCGGTAGGTATGTCACTCAGTTTCATGCTGTCCAGCGTATCTGACTCCCGCCGGACTGCATCTACTTGGACACTCGCTGGATTTGGCCAGCGTCAAGATATGGGTTTTCGCGGGCAAGAACTGCGAAAAATCACTGAAGTTTTTTTTTCGCTGGACACGTGCTGGACAAACGGAGGGCCTCCACGACAGGCAATACATCGTCCAGTCGATAGAGCCACTTCGCCTCTCTAGGCTTCCGGTCGGGGTTCTCGACGGCGCAGCCTGGGTTCTGGGCTTGGAAGGTTCTGAGCCGTTTCCTCAGAGGCTCCGCTGGCACGCCGTACATCGTGGCGAGGTCTGCCGGGGAGAATGGTCCGCCGGCCGGTGTTCGCAAGGTTGCGTTCGCCGGCGGACGAACCGGGGTCACGGTGGCCAGCGCCGTCTTGGCCCATAGACCGATCAGTTTGACGTCCTCATCCGCGGCGATCGACGCGGGAAGCTCAGGCAAGCCAAGGTCCGGATGTACCGTCCGGACCGCCTCAGCCCACGTCCGCAGTTCCCTGGCCATCGCTCCAGCCCGCCACTCACGGACGGGATGGGTCTCAGGCCGGCCATCGACTATTCGCCATTTGGGACGCGAACCGGGTCCCTTGGAGTCAGTGAAGTACAGGTCTGCGGCCCGGATGATCCACACAAGGGCTCTCCAGGCGTCTC
>JBDKUU010000304.1:0-2267 GCA_039679525.1 Phycisphaerales bacterium
TCGGGATGTACAGGTTGCCCGTCACGTACAGGCCCGGCATCGATTGGAAGTGTAGGTTCTCCACGGTAAATCGCTCGTGATCCACTGTGCCCGTGACGACCGGATCGAGCGGCGTCTTCTCCGGGAATGGATCGAGTCCGAGCATCTCGAGCAACTGCTGTCGATAGACAGGCCGCTTGGCCTGCCAGTCGTCGAGCGACTTGATGTCGCTGAGACATTGACTCTGGAGTCTGGCGGTCTCGCTCTGAAAATACTCCGAAAGCTGCCGGTCCGCCGGACGCATGTCGTTCGCTTGTTTCGCCGCGGCGGCGACCGGCCCTACACAGCACAGGATCAATACGATCGCCCTCGCATTCACGCGGATGCTCTTTACCATTCGATGTGTCCTATTCATAGAGTCTCTCAAGCCAATCGGAGGATCAGCAGATACAGCACGCGTGCCGCCGTCAGCAGCACGACGAGAAAACCGATGCCGCCAAGCACGTTCACCAGCAGCGAATTACGCTTGTCGCCCATGATGTCCCTGCGATTGGCCAGCCAGAGGATCGCGGCCGCCATCAGCGGATTGCCGATCACCGTCATCGCCTGGCCGAAGATGATCGCGTCGATCTTCTTGACCGACGTGTGGAGCACGATCATCGCGACGCCCATTCCGATGAGCAGCACGACAACCGTGAAACGCCGGGGCCAGGCGTCGCTCAGCTTCGCGGGCTTGCCCAGCCCGTCGGCAAGAATCGTCCCGCCGATCATCGCGTTGATCACAAAGGGATTCATGGCCACCGCGAACAGGCCGACGGAAAAGAGGATTCGCGTGGCCGGGCCCAGCAATGGCCCGAGCTGGGTCGCCAACACGCTGATGTCGTTGGCCTCCTTGCCCCGAAGCATCGCGCCGCTGGTGATCATGATGATCGCGCTGACGCCGGTCAGGACTGCGACGCCCGCGATCGAATCACCGACGCCTCGGCGGTAATCGCCGATCGTCCAGCCTTTCTCACGAACGAGATTGCCCTGAAAGAGGGCTGCGGCCACGGAGAACGTCGTGCCCAGCAGCGATGCGACCAGCACCATCGGGTCCACGACTCCCGCAGCCCCTCGCCGCGGCAGAGCCAGCGACAGCCCTTCCGGAATGCCGGGGACCAGGCCCGCGAGGATGCTCCCCACGTCAGGCCGGACGACCAACAGGTTCACAAGAAAGCACGAGAGGATCACCGCCACCATGATCTTCATGACGCGCTCCAGGCCCGTGTACACATGGCGAAGCGCGAAAATCGAACCGATCACAAGGGCATTGAACGCCAGGAGAAAGCCGGTGCTGACGAGGCTCTGCATTTGCGGCGTCATCCGGCTCGGGTCGCCGAACAGCCGCTTGACGCCGAGCGAGTCGAAAGCCGCCGCGACTGCGAGATTGTTGGAAAACTGAAAGGCCGCACAGATCAGGCACAGGGTAATGCCGATCACCGCCGCCGCCGGCCGGCCCAGGCGGGTCGCGATGAGGGCGCAGGGCGTCGCACCGCCCACTACGCCGGCGCGGGCGGCCATCGTCATGAACGTGCCCATCAGAATCCCGGTGACGACCAGGAGCCAGAGCAGTTCGTAGCCGTACCGGGCGCCGACGTTGGAACTGACCAGGAGGCTGCCCGGCCCGAAGACGACGCAGGCGGTGATCAGAGCCGGCCCGATCGAGCGCCACCACGGGGCTCTTACGACTGCCACAGCGTCCGCCTGTTCCATGGGACTCCTTTCAACTGCCCCTACACCTGTTCGGGCACGACGAAGGGCTCGCGGTAGGTGCCGCGGGCCAGCACGTTGGCCTCGTCGGCGAATTCGCCCGTGAAACGCTCGGCCTGCGGGTCCATCGTCAGCCAGGGGCCGAGCATGCGGGGCGTCTGTTTCACGTCGACGCCGTTGACCAGCAGGTGCTCCTGGAACCGCTCGAACGTCTCGCCGAGGTCCTTGTTGCCTTCCAGTCGCTCTGCGATTGCGGCTCTCGCCGCCTCTTTTCCCAGGCGGTAAGAGATGTTGCCCATGTGGCACAGGGCCGCGGACAGGTGCCCTTCGAGCACGTCGGCGTTCAGGTCGCTCACCTTGCGGCTGCGGACGGCCTGGATGAAGTTCTCGTGGTGTCCGGCCCCTTCGGTCAGATGAAACTGCTTGATCTTCTTGCCGGCCTTGTCGTAGGCCCAGCCACCCGCGAAGTAGCCGTTCTCGCAGTCGATCACCACACCGAAATCGCGAACGCCGCGATAGGGATCCATCACGGATTCGCC
>JBDKUU010000305.1:0-1881 GCA_039679525.1 Phycisphaerales bacterium
CGAGCTTTCGCCTCAGCAGCGAAGGCGAAGTGATCGGGCTCTTCGCCGCCGACGGCATGACGATGCTCGACAGCCTCTCCTTCGGTCCGCAGGAGGCGAACGTCTCCTACGGCCGCTATCCCGACGGCGGCTCGGACCTGCGGCTCTTCGGCTATCCGACGGCCGGCTGGACCAATCTCCTGATCTACGAGGGCGTCGTGTCGCCGCCGCAGTTCGATGTGAAGAGCCGGATCTGCGCCAGCCCGATCACCGTCACGCTCACCACCTCGACCGAGGGGGCCTCGATCTATTACACGACCGACGGCACCGACCCCTATAGTCTGGCCCGCAACCAGCCCGTCGGCACGCTCTACAAGAAGCCGCTGGTCATCGGCAGCACCGTCACGCTCAAGGCCATGGCCTGGAAGTCCGGATGGCGGCAGAGCCAGTTGAAGGCGGAACGGTACGTATTCATCGGCCAGGATCTTTGGCGGTTCAGCTCGCCTCTGGCCATCGCGGTGGTGGACACCTTCGGCAAAGGCGTGTCCCGATCCCCCGTCCCGGCGTACGCCTGTTTCGTCGACCTGGGCGAGGACGGCAGAGCCGGCATCCTCGGCCCTGTCGATTTCGGCGGGGTGGGAGCTCTCAACATTCGGGGCAAGAGCTCCGAAGGATTCCCGCAGCATCAGTACCACTTCGAGACGCAGGATGAACTGGGCCAGGACAAGGACGTTCCCATCCTGGGCCTGCCCGCCGAGTCGGACTGGGTGCTGCACGGGCCGTACACGGACAAGTCGCTGATACGGAACGTCCTGAGCTTCCGCTGGTCCAACGAGATGGGCGAGTACGCGCCCCGCACGCGGTTCATCGAGATGTTCCTCAACAGCGACGATTCGGTCGTGACCATGAACGACTATGTGGGCGTGTACGTTCTCATGGAGAAGATCAAGGTCTCGCCGAGCCGCGTGGACATTGCGAAGCTGGAACCGAGCGACGAAGCCGAGCCCGAGATCAGCGGCGGGTACATCATCAAGAAAGACAAGTCCTCCGGCCCGGGCGACGAAGACGACATGGCGTTCAACACCAGTCGGGGCCAGAGCCTGATCTTTGAGGACCCGAACGGATACGACCTGACGCAGACGCAGCGGAATTGGATTCGCAACTACGTCAACTCGTTCGAGGCGGCGCTGTACGGCCCGTCGTTCGCCGATCCCGTCGACGGGTACGCGAAGTACATCGACGTGGACTCGTTCATCGCCACCCACATTCTCGTCGAGCTGACCAAGAACGTCGACGGCTTCCGCCTGAGCACGTACATGTACAAGGATCGCGGCGGCAAGTTGTTCCAGGGGCCGGCCTGGGACTACAATCTCTCCTTCGGCAACGCCGCGGGGTATTGGAACGACGGCTGGCTCGCGACGGGCTGGTATTTCAGCCATCTCGGCGACGGCGACTACCCGTACTGGCGGCGGCTGTTCGAAGATCCCGAATTCAAGCTGCGGTATGCGGACCGGTGGTTCGCCCTGCGGCGGGACTTGTTCGCCACGGGTCGGCTGATCGGCATGGTGGAGGACTACGCTACGCTGCTCGACGAGCCCGCGGCCAGGCACTTCGATCGCTGGCGGATCCTCGGCCAGGCCGTCTGGCCGAACTGGTTCATCGCCAAGACCTACCGGGAGGAGATCACCTGGATGCAGACGTGGATCGCCAATCGGCTCGCGTGGATGGACGGCCAGATCGCCGCCGAGATGGCGCCCGCGCCGCCTTCGTTCAACCAGCAGGGGGGACAGGTCGCGCCCGGGTTCACGCTGACAATGAACGGCCCCGGGACGATTTACTATACGACGGACGGCTCCGACCCCAAGCCGCAGACGAGTTCGCAGGCGGCGGGCATTATCCTCG
>JBDKUU010000306.1:0-3190 GCA_039679525.1 Phycisphaerales bacterium
ACAACCGCGCAGGCCACTCAAGCGATCCGAATGCGCGAAGCAGCCTCAGTGCGGACGGCTCGATCTGATAAACGGCTTTGGGGCTGTTTGGAGGTCTCGATGGCTTGTCCGGATTCGAGACTGCCAAGCCGGCCTGAACGAACTGGTGCACGGTTTGCCGTCGGACGGTTTCGCGTGTGTTCGGCGCATATCGTCTGCCATAGTGGCTGGCGAAGAACTCCATCATGGGGGTGATGCCGATCAGAGGGGCCCTCGCATCCGCCCAGGATTCGTCTGGCTTGAGGTCCAGGAGCGACAAGAGAGTCAAGGCAGACCGCTCATTCAGTTGCTGTCGAGGGAACCCCAATTCTTCGAGAATCTCGATGGCCTCGTGAATCCTCTTCGTGGCCGTAGCATTCGAACGTCTACTCATTCTCTCCACACACCTTTTCCAACGCGCCATCTATCTGCTGCTGGTCCGGCAAAGCTGTTCCCATCTCCCGCCCGAGTCTCAACATCTGCTCTCTGGAAGGATATCGCATTTTACGAAGATCGGTGGCATTCACCTGGGTATGGCCGCTGAACAGCCGGAAGTACCGATCCAGCACCGAGGAATTCAGGAAGACGACCAACCCTCGCGCCAAGTCGGGGGACAACCCACACCCTCGCGAATGGAAGTAGTTCAGATGGTTCTCGAATCCGACCAAAGGCGCATCGATCCGAGTCGGGTCGTAGATCGCCCCTACGATCCTCCGCCGCTCTTCTTTCGCCGTGAACCGCTTCGTGAGAACGTAGCAGCCTGCGGGAACAAGTAGGTCCTGCGTCTCGTCTGAACAGACGATCGCATTCGGTTTTTTCGCCTCCTGGAGCGGCCATCGCACGAATCCCTGCTCGAAATGGCACGGATAGATCAGCGGTACAGTTCCGGGCTCAGGGTCTTTTCGAAGGAACTCACGCGCTCGAAAATCGACAACACGCCCCGTTGAGACCTCCAAACCCAACTCCTCCATCGTCGCAGAAAAACGAGACATGCGCTCGATGACATGGCGGGCGTCATCCTCCTCGATCAAGTGAATGAAGGCGTCAGAATCATCCGGGAGGACCATCTCCCGAAATGATACCTCCCTAACCTGCAAATCGCTGAAATCCAGTCCTCTGGACACGGAGATCTTGACAGTCCCTTCCGCATGCTCGTTTCGAACGCCGTAGAAGATCACGTTCTCCTGCAACACGGAATCGTCGGCAAATGCCTCCCTCCGCGATTCGAACAGGTGAACGTGCCGGAGAGCGACAAGGCTCAAAAGAGCCTTCCGAAAACGTCGGAAATAAGGCCCGTTACAGAAGCTCCGCGGCGTAATCGCCACAATCTCGCCGCCTGGCCGCGTGAGAAGCGCAGCCAGCCAGACAAATGCCGCATAGAGATTCGAAGTCTCTATCCCGGCCGCGTTCAACATCTTGCGCGTCTGTGTCTCGCCGTTGATCTTCTTGTAGGGAGGGTTGAGGATCACGTGAGTGAAGGTGTCCTGCGTCGTCGCGAAGAGATTGTCTTGAAGTCGGGCCACGGCCGCGGAAAGAAAGTCCTCACAACACACCGTCCCCTGAAAAGCAACCCCGGCCTGCGAGCACAACTGCCGGCACAGTTCTATCGTTGTCCCAAGATGGGGTATGATGCTTTTGTCAGTCTCGTAGGCCACGACCTCAATGGCCTCAGGACGGTCCGTCCCACAGATCAACTTCTCCGTGAGCGCCGCGAGAAGCGATCCGGTTCCGGCGCCGGGGTCGAGAATGCGCGCTACGCGAGGGGCGCTTTCGAACAGTGAGGCCATGAATCTCGCGATCGAAGCAGGCGTCAGAAACTGCCCAATCGCCGAACGCTTTGTCCGAGAGGTAACCTTGCTGAATGCCTGCTGCGCCCTCTCTATGCGAGACAACATATCCACGTCCGGAGGCGAAGTACTCTCGGCCGCAGTGGACTCCACGGAATTGGATGTGTTGTCTCTATTCATCACCCATCATATTAACTGGCACGAGCCCCACGGGCAATACTCTCCCCCGGGCCGGTCAGATGGTCAATGTTGCTGCGAGAAATGGCGGTCCCGGCCCCATTCGAGATGCGAACGACGAGCGACGCATCGCCGGGTTACAGCACCAGCATGGCGATGATGATCAGGACGGAGATCGTGGAGACCGCGCCGAGGATCAGGAGGTACAGGCGGTAGCGGGTGATGATTTCGTCGGTGTCGCCGGACTCCTCCGCTTCGACTGTGTCCCCGGTTTCGAGCTGCTCGAGCATCGAGACGTCGAACCGCTTGTGCGCCTGGATCGGCGGGTGGCCCTGGCGGAGGGCTTCGAGGTCCATCAGCAGCTCTTCGACGTTGTTGTAGCGGTCCTCGCGGCGCTTGGCCATCATGATCTCGATGACCTCGGAGACGCCGGCCGAGAGCGACGTGTTGATGTGGTCCGGCGGGACGAGCTTCTCGCGGAGGTGACGTTTCATGATCTCCGCGGAGTCTTCGCCCGTAAAGGGCACCCGGCCGGTGACCATGTTGTAGAAGGTGGCCCCCAGGCCGTAGATGTCGGCCCGGCCGTCGATGTCGATCTTGCCGCGGATCTGCTCGGGGGCGATGTAGTACGGCGTGCCGTAGGCCTTGCCCTCTTCGCTCTGGGCGGCCTCGATGTCGGTCGTCTCGCGGGCCAGACCCATATCGGCCAGCTTCACGACGCCCTGCGTGTTGATCATGATGTTCTTGGGCTTGACGTCGCGGTGGACCAGGCCGTGCGCGTGGGCGTGCTGGAGGGCGTGGCAGACCTGGATGATGATCGCGATGGCCTCCTGCTCGCCGAAGATGTGGCCGTTGCTGATGTCGTCGGCGATCGTCTTGCCTTCGACATACTCCATGACGAAGTAGTGGTATCCGCCGGCCTCGCCGACGTCGATGGCCTGGACGATATTCGGATGGTTGAGCTTGCCGGCGGCCTGCCCTTCCTTGTAGAACCGCTGGACGTACTCGGGATTCTCTGTGAAACGCCGCGGCAGGACCTTGATCGCGACGCTGCGGTTGAGGCTGAGTTGCTTGCCCTTGTACACGACGGCCATGGCGCCCGCCCCGAGCTTGCCGAGGATTTTGTAACCGGGGATCTGCGTGGCGGCGACCTTGCTCTCTTTGACGGCGGTCTTGAGACGTTCCGCCTGGCTGGCCGTGAGGTAGCC
>JBDKUU010000307.1:0-3362 GCA_039679525.1 Phycisphaerales bacterium
CCTCGCGCAGGCGGTCGTTCTCGTCCTTCTTGTGCCGCCAACTGGCGAAGTCGCCGAAGACCTCTTTGACCATGTCCATCAGGATGGGCTCGAAGGAGTCCAGGCAGATCGCCGGCGAGGTCGTGACCAGGACCGAGCCGTCGGGGGCGATCACCGGATGGTAGCCCCGCAGACTCACGCCGGGCAGCTTTCCGCTTTGCCACAGGAGTCGTCCCTCCGCGAAATCGAAGGCACAAACCCGCATGTCCTCGCTCGCGACGTACACCCGGCCCCTGCCGGCATCGAGAGCGGGACTCGAGAGCAGTGGCCCGCCGACAGCCGCCTTCCAGCGAATGCGGCCGATGCTCAGGTCGATGGCGTAGAGGCATTTGTCCCGGCCTCCGATCACGACCGTGCCCTGGTGGATGACTGGCGAGTTCCAGACGGCGGCCCCCGCCTGAACCGACCAGGCCGGCGTGCCATCCGCGACGTTCACCGCACGGATTCCGCCCGCATCGTCGCCAAAGACGACCTTGCCGTCGCCGACGGCGCAGGTGTGCAGAATCGCCCCCGGCGAGCGATAGATCCACACGTCCTTCCCCGTGTCGCAGTCCATCGCGTGGAGCGTCCCCCGCAGAGTCCCGACGAACACCTTGCCCCCGGCGATCACCGGCTGCACGCCCGACATCAGACCCTCGTCGGGGAACAGCCTATACCACTTGCGATCGAACGGCGGACGGATCTCGGCCGCCGTGGCCCCCGAACGGCCGGCATCATGCGCCAGCATCGGCCAATCGCCCGCCTTGACAGAGGGCAGAATCCAAATGAGAACGGCGAACAGCGCCCAACGCAAAGACATTTCTGCCACCTCACGAATCAGTGTTCTTCGTGGATCATATCCTCGATTCCGCGGGCGACGACGTAGTAGTAGACCTTCAGCAATAGCGACGCGGGCGTCATGGGCCCCTTCCAGGACTCGGCCAAACAGCCATCGACTCCGGCCAATCCCCGCCATCAGGCCCGATGGTGTCCATCCAACGCAGGCCCGACCGGCAACGTGAAGGTAAAGACGCTTCCGCCGCCGGGATTATTCTGAAACCAGATCTGTCCGCCGTGCCTCTCGACAACCTGCTTGGCGAAGGCCAGGCCCAGGCCGGTCCCATCCCGCTCGGTGGCCCGGGCGTTGTCGGCCCGGTAGAACTCCTCGAACAGCCGGGGCAAGGAAGCTTCGGGAATCCCGATGCCGGTGTCCGCGACGCGAATCTGAACGAAGTCGCTGTCGCGCTTGACATCCATATCCACCCTGCCGCCTTTGGGCGTGTACTTGACCGCATTGAGCAGGATGTTGGCGATCGTGTCCTCGATCAGCACGCTCTCACCCCAGATCATGTCGATCTCAGGGTCGAGCTGGTGACTGAGCGTGATCGATTTGTCCTGGGCCCGACTCTGCGCCAGGGTCAGGGTGTTGAGAATGCTCTTTCGCAGCGAAAAGGCCTCGGCCTCCAGTCGCCCGGTGAGCTTCATTCGCGTCAGCTTGAGCAACGCCCCGATGAACTCCAGGCAGCTCGTCGTCCGGCGGTGCGCCCGTTCGACGAAATCCCTCTGTCTTTCGTTGAGGGGCCCGAGCATGTCGCCGATCAGAAGATCCAGGCTGCTTTGTATCGCAGCCAGATGCCCCTTGATGTCGTGGGTCACCCGCAGGACGTATTCGTTCTTGACTTTGTCGTTTTCCCGAAGCTGGACATTGGCCCGTTCGAGAGCCTCCTGATGCCGACGAAGCTGCTCGCTGATCGAAGTCGTCATGTACACGATGAGGTACAGCGTGACGGCGAAGACGAACAGCGTGCCGAGGACGTAGCGTCCGTCGCTGTAGAGCCCGTGGCCCGCGAACCCCTCCAGGCTGTAGTGGGCGAGTCCGCCGGTCGCTTCCAGCACGATCATCCCGCCGAACAGCCCCACCGCCAGCGTCGCCTGCATGTAGCTCTGGTGCTTCGACCGCAGGATGCTGGCGATGATCATGTGAAACGCAAAGAAGAATTGAAACGGGTTCTCGATCCCGCCGGAGAAATGCAGGATGGTCGTGAGGATGAAGAGATCGCCGGAAATCTGAATCGCCAGGACGACTCCGATGCGAGACTCGGAAGGTTCCCTGGTCCCCCGGGTCCAGCGTCTCAGCAGCTCACGCAGGGCGATGTTGTAGAGCAACACAACCGCGCTGATGGTGTACAGGGCTGCGACAGGGAGGGACACGCCCATGAACTCACTGGCCCCGAAGGCGGCGACGACCAGCGCCGCGACCGCCACCCATCGCAGTCGGATGAGCCAATGCGCCCGCTGAACCAGGCTGGTGCTCTTGAGCAGGCCCTGCATAGGAATCGACTATTTACAATTGACGATTTGCCATTGAAGCAACTCCCGAGGCCGGTACACGACACGGAAATCAGCTCGAAATCGTAAATAGAAAATAGTAAATCGCAAATGTCTACGCCTTCGGCGTGGACAGGAGGTCCTGGACTCTCTCAATGAGGACGTCCGGCTTGACCGGCTTGTCGAGGAATCCCTCGACGGGCAGCCAGCTCTCGTCGCCCGCGACGCTCTTGAAGTCGATCCCCTTCTTCTCTTTGACCCCGGTCAGCATGAGGATCGGAATATCCTTGAACTGGCTGTCCTGCTTGATCTCGCGGGCGAACTCGAAGCCTTCCTGCGAGGTCCTCATCATCACATCGAGAATGATCAGGTCCGGCCTGACTTCCTTGAGCCGCTCACGGCCCTGGTCGCTGTCGTGGGCGACGACCACGTCATACCCCTTGTTCCCCAGAACGACCGACATCGCCTCGGTGATGTCGGGATCATCGTCGACGATCAGAATCCTGCCTTGTCTCATTTGTCCTCCTTGGCAGACAGGGTGTGCACGGCACGCTGCTGCCGATTACGGTTTCAGTTCCTTCAAGAGTGCCGCCAGATATTCGTCGATTCGGTTCTTGATCGCGACGCTCAAGCCCAACGCCGGCTCGATCCGCTCCGGCTGGATGCCAAAGATCACGATCTCATTCGGCGCCTCGCCGAGCTGCCGGGATAAGTCGATGATCCGCAGCAGGTCGCCCTCGTGGAGCGACTGGCGGGCGAGCACCTTGTCGCTGCACACGTCCTCGGGCGTGAAACGCAGGATCGTCCCAGGGGCCTCGCCCATGTAGGCGCAGTCGATGAAGATCACCTTGCGTCGATCCCGGATGTGGTGCAACACGGCCAAGCCGCCCGTCCCGGCGTCGATGAAGTCCACATCCGGATACTCCGCGCAGAACCGCGAAAGCCTCGTCACAAGGCAGACGCCGATCCCTTCATCCGCCATCAGCGGATTGCCCACACCGAGCACAACGGTAGAA
>JBDKUU010000308.1:0-4199 GCA_039679525.1 Phycisphaerales bacterium
ACACCCCGGCATTTTGCGCTTTAGGCCAGCAGCATGAGAACGATGCTGCGCATCGCTTTGGAGCGGGCAACGGTCGGCTGTTCTCCTCCCTAAAAGTCATGCCATTGGCGCAAGGCGGAAAATGCCCGCCGGCCCGTCGCGCAGCGGCGAAACGACGGATTCCGGATCTGTCTGTTCCTTCCTTTGTTCCGCAATCCCGTGCGGCCGGCCCAGCCGCAGAAATGGCCGTGCACTCTGGGCCGGATTGCATCGGCGGTTCCGATAGTCTATGATTGCCCCATGCCCAAGGGACAAGAACCGCTGTTGAATCGATCTCGCACGGAGGTCTCCGCACAGGAGAACGTCGAGCTGCTTCTGCGAATCCTCGCCGATGTCCGCCCCGCGGGGATCGTGGAGGGCGCGTACCTGTTCGCGGAAACCCAGGCCAATCAGCAGTCGGTGTTCGCCGCGGGCCGCGAGTTGATCGAGCAAGGACAGGTGCAGAAGCTGTTGATTTCAGACTGCGCGTCCAAGAGCGGGTACGTCGGGGCTGCCGCCTATCGCGCCGCGATGATCGAAACCGGCATCCCGGCGAATGCGATCCAAGAAGTCCCGATGGAGCCCACGGAGATCCTGCACACAGGCATCGAAGCCGACAAGGCCGTGCAGTTCGCCATGGCAAAGGGCTATAAGCGGCTGCTCGTCGTCTCCGTCCCCTTCCACCAGGAGCGGGCGTTCATGAGCGTAGTGACGGCAGTCCTTCGCGAGTACCCATCCCTCAAAGTCTACAGCCACCCCGGCGAGTCACAGCCGTGGGACGAGGTCGTGACACATTCCCAAGGCAGGCTTCGCGGCACGCGGGCCGAACTGATCGCCGAGGAGCTAAAACGGATCGAAACCTACACGGCCCAGGGCTTTCTCCTGCCCCGCTCAGCAATCCTGGAGTACCTTGGCGCGAGGGACCGGGCATAAGACCCTATTGCGTTCTCGTTCTTCGGCGGGTATCCTGAAACGACAATATAGCAGCAACTTGCTATGCCGTGATCAATCGCCGAATCCGGCGGCCGCAGGGCCGCTGGAGCGGGGGACCCAGGTTTCTGGGGCGAATCCGGCCTTCCGAGGCCGGGCGGGGCAACTCGGCTCCGAGCCCGTCAGCTAACCTCGCAGGCGTTCGAGGAAATCGATGGTATAGTTCGTCACACACCATCTCCGACCCGACGATCGGGCCGGCCTCGCCGTGCCGGCAAGTGCATTGAGAAAGGAACGCTGATTATGTGGGCGTGGTGCGCTCTTGGTGCGTCGGTGCGCCGGCTCTGTGTCTATTCGCAGCGAACGGCCCTGTTCCTCAACGACAGGTGGAAGGCCCTTAAGCCGGCCCAAATGCTGACTTGCGGCTTTCTCTCCTACGCCGTCGCCGGGACCATGCTTCTGTCGCTGCCCCTTGCGAGGACGACGCCGGTCCGCCTGGTCGACAACCTCTTCAACGTGGTTTCCGCCATCTCGACCACCGGACTGACGACGGTCAGCGTTCCCGACTCGTACACGTTCTTCGGCGAACTCGTCCTGCTGGCGCTGTTTCAGCTCGGCGGCATCGGTTACATGACGACCACGTCGTTCGTCATCCTGGCGCGGGGCCGCCCGCTCTCCGAGGCTCGCATCGGGGTCCTGCATGCGGGATTCTCGTTGCCGCAAGGGTTCAGCGTTCGCCGCTTCATCCGCCACATCGTAATCTTCAGCCTGGTCATCGAGGCGGCCGGGGCGGCCCTGCTGTACGGCGAGTTCCGTTCCTACGGCGTCGTGCACCCGCTCTGGTCCGCGGTGTTCCATTCGGTGTCGGCCTTCGCCACCGCAGGATTCAGTCTCAACAACAACAGCCTGGAGGATTTTCACGCCAGCGGCGTCGTGAACCTGACCATCGGGCTGCTGTGCTACCTGGGCGCGATCGGATTCATTGTTCTGCAGGATGCGTGGCTGGCCGTCCGTCACCGCCAGCACAGAATCACCTTCACCTCGAAGGTGATCCTGGCCATCACGGCCCTGGTGCTGCTCGTGGCGATGCCGCTGTTCCTCGCGTGCGAGCCGAGCCTGCGGACGATGCCGGTCCGGGAGCGGATCTACGCCGCGTTCTTCCAGATCATGGCGGCCTCGACCACCTCGGGCGACAACTCGATCTCCAACGGCACGCTCTCGGCCGCCTCGCTGACGCTGAACGACGTGGCCATGGTCATCGGCGCCTCGCCCAGCGGCACCGGCGGCGGCATCAAGACCACGTCGCTCTCGGTCCTGCTCGGCATCGCCGGCAGCACGCTGCGAGGACGGTCCGCGATCACGTTCTTCGGCCACCGGATCCCGGCGCACCGAGTGGCCACGGCGGTCGCCTCGGCCACGCTCTACGTCGCTGTTCTGATCGCGGGGGTCTTTCTCCTGAGCGTCACGGAGAAGCAGGACTACCTCAAGCTCGTCTTCGAAACCGCCTCGGCCCTGGGCACGGTCGGCCTGAGCACCGGCATCACGAGCGAGCTGACCGACGCAGGGAAATGGCTCCTGACGGCGATCATGTTCATCGGCCGCATCGGCCCCTTGACGCTGGGCTTCGCCCTGATGCGCTCGGCCTGCGAGGACGTCCGCCCCACGGAAACCGACCTCGCCACGTGACGCCCCCGCTTCACGCTTCGCGAGGCGCGTCCCTCGTCAGGACATCAGCTTCTTGAGCAGCGCCCGCTGGAAGTGCAGGCGGTTCTCGGCCTGGTCGAAGATGATCGAGCCGGGGCATTCGCAGGCCTCGTCGGTGATCTCGTAACCGCGATAGGCCGGCAGGCAGTGCATGATCTTCACGTGCTTGGGCGCGGCCTCGATCAGCTTCATGTCGATCGCAAAGCCCGCGAAGTCGCGTCGGCGTTTCTCCT
This sequence comes from Phycisphaerales bacterium, assembly GCA_039679525.1. Classification (GTDB taxonomy): domain Bacteria; phylum Planctomycetota; class Phycisphaerae; order Sedimentisphaerales; family Anaerobacaceae; genus PLanc-01. The sequence goes on from JBDKUU010000308.1 coordinate 2,886, forward strand.
TCTCGTTTTCCTGGCCCATGCTGACCCAGGTGTCCGTGTAGATCACGTCGGCGTCGCGGACCGCCTCGACGGGGTCGTGCACCTGCGCGGTGCAGCCGGCGGTGAAGGAGTTGGCTCGGCGGATCGTCGGTTCGTCGAGCTCGTAACCGGCGGGCGATGCGACGACCAGTTTCATGTTCAGCCGGCCGGCGGCGAAGGCCAGCGACCGGGCGACGTTGTTGCCGTCGCCGATGAAGGCGATCTTGATCCCTTCGATCCGGCCGAAGTGCTCGCGGATCGTCAGGCAGTCCGCCATCGCCTGGCACGGGTGAGACCAGTCGGTCAGCGCGTTGATCACGGGGACGTCGGCGTATTTCGCCAGGTCCAGCACGGTCTGGTGCTCGAACGTGCGGGCCATGATCCCCTGGACGTAGCGGCTCATCACGCGGGCGACGTCCTTGACCGGCTCGCGCTTGCCGATGCCGCCGATATCTTCGGGCTTGACGTAGATCGTATAGCCGCCCAGGTCCGTCATCGCGACCTGGAAGCTGATTCTCGTCCGGAGGCTGGGCTTCTCGAAGAGCATCACCAGCGTCTTGCCGGTCAGGCACAGGTCCCGCTTGCCGGACTTGTAAAAGGCCTTGAGGGAGGCGCTTGCATCGAGCAACTCATGAAGCTCCTGCGTGGAGCACTCGGCGATCGCAACGAAATCTTTCATAGTCGGCCCTCGGCTAAAAGTAGTGCAAAAACGCCGAGTGCCACGGCCAATCTGAATTAGCCGTGGCACTCGACCGCGAAAGTTCAGTGGTCTCAGCCCTCGGCCAAGACGCTTTCAAAGATGTCCACGGCCTCGTCGATCTGCTGCTTCGCGACGACCATCGCCGGCATGAACCGGATCACGGTGTCGTGCGTGCAGTTGATTCGCAGGCCCTTCTCCAGACACTTGGCGACGATCTGGGCCCCCGGCCGGGTGAGTTGGATGCCGATCATCAGGCCGATGCCCCGAACGTGATCGATGATCGGGTACTTGTCCTTCAGGGCCCGCAGCCGGTCCTGAGCGTACTTGCCCATCTCGACTGCGTTCTGGAGCAGGTTCTCCTCTTCGATGGCTTCGACGGTCGCGATGCCCGCGGCGCAGGCCAGGCAGTTGCCGCCGAAAGTCGAGGCGTGCTTGCCCGGCACCAGACAATCGGCGATCTCCGCGCGGGCCATCATGCCGCCCAGGGCCGTGCCGCCGCCGACAGCCTTGGCCATCGTGATGATGTCCGGCTCGACGTCATAATGTTGATATCCGAACCACTTGCCCGTGCGGCCCATGCCCGTCTGGACCTCGTC
>JBDKUU010000309.1:0-4972 GCA_039679525.1 Phycisphaerales bacterium
CCGCGTCGCAGTTGTTCCAGACACTGCCGCTCGGAATCACTCAACTGGATGGCCACTGCTCTTCTCATGAACTCTACTACGCACGGCAGAGGCATATGTTTCATTATTTATGGCGGATACCACTAGACAAATCAGTATTTTTTTGCGTGCACCAACCCTCTTGAGGATGAACCGGGGACTCGCATTCCGGGATGGACCGGATTCGGGCGACATCCTGCGGCAAGAGCGTGAGTGGAGACCGGAGCGGAGAGAAACCAACCTGCTGCATGTGGCATAACCCCGGAAGAGTTCAGGTCTGCGAGTTGCCAGCTTCACAGGGCTTGCGTGTTTCACACATGCTGTTTCGCATCTGGTGTCTTACAGAGGAATCGGCGGATCACTGCGACTTGCCTGTAACGGTCAAACCTGCAGACGACCCGATCCGGCGGCTCGACGGCCCAACTACGGGACTACGTCGCCCGTTTGGACGATTCCCACTCCAGATACAACGCCCGGCGTGCCTTGATCACGAAGGCCATTCGTGCTATAATAGGGTTCGACGCCAGGACTTGAGTTTGTCGCCGGCGACCATTCGGATCAGGGTGTTGTCGTTAGCATGAAGCCTTCACGAACGCCAGCCATCTTCGTTGCCTTTCTTCTGCTCCTGGGTCCGACGGTCCTGCTTCGCGCCGAGGAGATCCTGCAGATCAGCGAGTTCATGGCCGTGAACGACACCAGCTACAAGGACCAGGACCGCGACGAGACCGATTGGATCGAGATTCATAACGCCGGCGCGGGCGAGGCGAATCTCGACGGCTGGTATTTGACCGACTCTCCGAGCAATTTGACAAAGTGGCGGTTTCCGGCCGTGACGCTGGAGCCGGATGGTTTCCTGGTTGTCTTCGCCTCCGGAAAGGACCGCCGCGATCCCGCGGGCGAACTCCACACGAATTTCAAACTCAGCGGGTCCGGCGAGTACCTCGGTCTGGTCCGGCCGGACGGAGCCTCCGTGGCGTCCGAGTATTCCTCCTATCCTGTCCAGGCATCTGACATTTCTTACGGGCTGGCGGAGACTGCGGCGCAGCAGGTTTTGCTGTCGTTGAGAACGCCGGCCAAAGCCTGTGTGCCGACGGACAATGCGATGGAGCCGTCGTCTTCGTCGGATATCCCCCGCCCTTGGACGCTGGAGAGCTTCGACGATTCCACCTGGCTGTCCGGCACGACGGGCATCGGCTACGGATACCCCGGACTCGTTGGGTTGGACGTCTCTTCGATGCTGAACGTCAATCCGACGGTCTACGTTCGGATTCCCTTTGATGTGAAGGACCCATCGGCGTTTCGAGCCCTGACCCTGCGAATGCAGGTCGACGACGGCATGATCACCTACCTCAACGGACACGAGGTGGCCCGGTACAACGCTCCGGCGCCGGGCGATGAAACCTTCAACAGCAGCGCGCCGGCCACGTGGCCCACAGATCGGATCGCGGCGCCAATCGATTTTCGGATCCGCCGGATCGACCTGCTGCACGTCGGCACGAATCTGCTGGCGGTGCAGGGTTTGAATTACGGCTCCGGCAGTCCCGACCTTCTCGTCGCTCCGGAGTTGCTGGCCACCATCATCGGGGCAGAGCAGTCTCCCCGCTACTTCCCGGTCCCCACGCCCGGCGGCCCGAACAACGACGGCGCCGAGACGGTGGGCCCGATCATCGCGGACGTGCAGCACTCGCCCGAGAACCTCACACAGCGGGACGCTCTGCAAATCACGGCGAAAATCATGCCGAGCTTCGCTCCGGTGGCCCAAGCATGGCTGCAATATCAAGTGATGTTCGGCGCCGCCACCGTGATTCCTCTTCTCGACGACGGCAACAGCGGCGACGGAGCCGCCGGCGATGGCGTCTTCGGGGCGAGAACGCCCAGCGGCGTCTTTCAACCGGGACAGATGGTGCGATGGTCGATCACGACGATCGATGAGGCCGGAAGCGTCACGCGGTTCCCGCCCTTCCGCGACCCGCTGAACTCGCCCCAGTGCGACGGCACGGTGGTGGCGGACCCGAGCCTGCGGAACCCGCTGCCGGTGCTGCACTGGTTCATCCAGAACCCCGGTGCAGCCGACACGGAGACGGGCGCTCGCTGCTCGGTCTTCTACGATGGCGAGTTCTACGACAACGTCGGAATCAGCATTCACGGCCAGTCCAGCCGGGGGTTTCCGAAAAAGAGCTACGATATCGACTTCAATCCCGGTCACAACTTCCGATGGGCGCAGGACCAGCCGCGGGTCGGCGACCTCAATCTGCTGACGACCTATCCCGACAAGGCCCAAATGCGAAACATCCTCGCCTACGAGACCTACAGGGACGCCGATTGCCCCGGCCACTGGGTGTTCCCCGTGCGGGTCCAGCAGAACGGGACCTTCTGGGGGACGGCTCACATCGTGGAGAACGGCGACAAAGACTGGCTGGCTCGCATGGGCCTCAACGTCCAAGGGGCTCTCTACAAGATGTACAACGGCTTCACGAGTTCCGGCGATGCCGTCAGCGGAGCCGAGAAGAAGACCCGTAAGAACGAGGACAACGAGGATCTGCTGACGCTCTTCAACGGCGTCACCCTCTCGGGCGAGTCCCGCCGGCGATATTTGTACGACAACGTGGACGTCCCACAGGTGGTGAATTTCCTGGCCGCCCGCGCGATGACGGGCGACACCGACTGCTGCCACAAGAACTATTATTTCTATCGCGACACGGGCCACAGCAACGAATGGCAGATGTGGCCGTGGGACGTGGACCTGAGCTTCGGACGCCGATGGATCAGCTCGATGACCTACTGGGACCAACATCTGATCGCCAATACGCCGCTGTTCGTCGGCAACAACAACCGCATGCCGCAGGCGATCTTCGAGACGCCCGAGATGCGGCAGATGTACGTTCGCCGCGTGCGCACGCTCATGGACGAATTGCTCATGGCGCCGGGCACGCCGCAGGCGAATCTGCACTACGAACCACGGATCGACGAGCTGGCGGCCCAGATCGGGCCCGACGCAGCCCTGGACAACGCCAAATGGAACTCGCACGCGTGGGGCAACGGTTCGACGGCTCCGAACTATCCGCAGCCATTCCCTGAAGCCGTCGCGGAACTCAGGAACTCGTACCTGCCCGAGCGGAGAAGACAGCTCTTCAATCGCCTGACGTCCGGGATGAACGAGATTCCGAACGCCCAGCCGCCCGGCACGGTCGTCCTCATCAGCGGCGCCGACTGCAATCCGTCCAGCGGCAATCAGGACGAGCAATACATCCAATTGCTGAACCCGAACTCGTTCGCCGTGGACATTTCTGGCTGGACGCTCACTGCGGCCGGCAATCCCGAAACTTCGCTCTTCGTTTTCCGGGGCGGCACGGTCATTCCCGCAAACGGCGCTCTGTATGTCGCGGCGGATCGACCCGCCTTTCGAGCCCGTCGGACGTCCCCCACGGGCGGCCAGTCCTTGTTCATCGTCGGCGACTACGCCGGCAGGCTCCCGAGCCGGGGCACAACCCTCGGATTGACCGACCGACAGGGAGTGAGGGTGGCCTCGGTGAGCGTGCCTCGCTAATGCGGCCGATTTGTTGTTGACACAACATGCCTGTGATGTTGTCATTATGTACGTCACACGTCCGAGCATCTGGATCGACGTGGCACGGGATGGGTTCGTATCGGGAACACCTGGAGGACGACATGGCAAACATCGCTGGCGTGTTTCGAGAAGAGATCCTGCGGCTGGCTCGCAAGGAACTCCGCAAACAGACGAGCGCCTTCAAAAGGGCCTCGGCTCAATATCGAAGGGACATTGCTGAACTGAAACGCCGGATCTCCGACCTTCAGCGAAGGCTGACTCCGGTTGAGAAACAGGCGGCTCGGACCACGGTGTCTCCAGTCGCCCAGACCGACGCGCAAGGAGTGCGGTTCACGGCCAAGGGCCTGCGCTCGCAGCGCAAGCGTCTGGCGCTGTCGGCTGCGGATTACGGCAAGCTCGTCGGCGTGACGGGTCAGTCGATCTACAGTTGGGAAAGCGAAACCAGCCGGCCCCGCAAGCAGCAGGTGGCCCGGATCGCCGCGATTCGCCATCTCGGCAAGAGAGAAGCGATGGCTCGGCTGGAACAATTGTCCGGCAAACGCGGCGCACGATCGAAGTAGCTTCCACGTACAGGTTGGGCCATACGACAGTCAGGCTCGGTCAGGCCGCTCTCCGGCCTCGTCAGAACGAACGGTCCCAGTCCTTCCAGACCGGATCGTAGCCTTTGTCCCGGATCACGGCGACCACCTCGGCGGGGCTTCGGCCGTCGACGACGTCGAACTGACCGGTGTTGGCCTCGGGATCGGTGTAGCCGCCGGGACTGGTTCGGCTGCCCGCGCTGATCCGCGTGACCGCCAATCCCATGAGTTGATCCCTCAGATGGGCGGGCTCCCTCGTCGACAGCACGATTCCCGAATCGGCAAAGCACAGCCGCAGGGCCAGCATCATCTGTACGAGGTCCTTGTCCGCCAGCAGATGGGGAAATTCCGACGAGGAAACCCCGCAGGCAGATCGTAATCGCGGGAATGAGAACGAGACCCGCGATTGCCAATGCCGCCGCATGAGATGCCACGCGTGCTCGGCCAGGGCCAACGTCTCGATTCGCCAGTCGGCCAGGCCCAGGAGCACGCCGAGACCGATTTCCCGCATGCTCGCCTGGCCCATGTCGTCGGGGGCGCAGAGCCGCATATCATAGTCCGCCTTTGGCCCGCCCGGATGGTAATGGGCGTAGACCTCGCGGTCGTACGTCTCCTGGTACAGCGTGACGCCATCGATGCCCGCGGCAAAGAGCTGCTCATATTCCTCCGCCGACATCTGGTAGATCTCGATGCCGATGAAGCTGAAGGCGTCGGGTCCGCCTCCCGCCTTGAGCCGCCTGGCCAATTCCGTCAAATAGGCGACATTGATATGGGCCTTGTCTTCGCTGCTGACCAGCAGGATGTCCCG
>JBDKUU010000310.1:0-6516 GCA_039679525.1 Phycisphaerales bacterium
GTACGCGGTCTCCGAGTACGCTTTGGCCAGCGGCAACAGTGACGCCCTGGATTTCGCGAACCGGATCTTCGCCCTCCTGGAGGAGAAATCGCACGACAAGATCCACGGCGGCTACGTCGAGTACTTCAACCCCGATTGGACGCCGATCACCAGCGAAGCTTCGTCCTACATGGGCACGCCGGGCAATCTGAAGCTGATGAACACGCACCTGCACCTGCTCGAAGCGATGACGACGTACTATCGCGCGAGCGGGTTGCCCTTGGCCCGCGAACGGCTGCTGGAGCTGATCGACATCGAGAGCAACACGGTCGTGCGGAAGACCCTCGGGGCCTGCACGGACAAGTACGACCAGGACTGGACCGTGCGTCTGGACGGCGACTACGCCCGCGTCTCGTACGGCCACGACATCGAGAACGTCTGGCTCCTGATGGACGCCTGCGACGCTGCCGGCGTCTCAACCTGGCCCTTCATGGACCTCTACGACACGCTGTTCAAGTACTCGATCCAGTACGGCCAGGACGGCCGCAACGGCGGCTTTTATTACACGGGCAAGTTCCGCATGCCCGCCGACGACCGTAGCAAATCCTGGTGGGTGCAGGCCGAGACGCTCGTCAGCTCCCTGCGGATGTACCGCCAGACGAACGACCCGCGGTACCTCGCGATCTTCGAGAGCACGTTCAAATTCATCGAGGACAATTTCGTCGACTGGGAGGTCGGCGAATGGCGCTCGACAGTGACCGCCCAAGGCGTGGCCCAGGGCGACAAGGCGAATCCGTGGAAGGCCGGCTACCACAACGGCCGCTCGATGATCGAATGCCTGGAGATCCTCAAGGGGTGGAAGAACCCATAGAAAAGGAGTGGAGAGATGTCTGATTTGAAGGAGCGAATCCTCAAGATCCTGCAACAGGTACAGATGTCGAGCCTGGCGACGGTCACGCCGGACGGCAAGCCCTGGGTGCGGTACGTGATGACGGTTGCGTCGCCGGACATGACGATCCGATGCGCGACGTTCATCACGGCCCGCAAGGTCGCCCAGATCAAGAAGAACCCCGAAGTTCATCTGACCTGCGGCGTCACGGATCCTCGAAACATGGGGCCCTACCTCCAGGTTCAGGGCCGGGCCACGCTCAGCACGAGCAAAGACGTGCGTCATGCCTTCTGGATGGACATGCTCTCGGGCATCTTCAGCGGGCCGGACGATCCGAATTACGGCGTGATCGAGATCCAGCCGTACTACATCGAGTACGTCTCGCCCGCCTCACACAAGCCGGAGGTCTGGACCATGGAGTAACTGCATCTTGCATCTCGACATCGGTTGTGGTAGATTGTCTGTATGAAGGTTTTCATCAGCTACGTCAATGACGACAGGGAGCTTGCGAGAAGACTGAGCCGGTCTCTGGAAGCCGCCGGCTTTGAGGTCTGGCTGGATGAGAGCAACATTCTGCCTGGCGACAACTGGGCCGAGAAAGTCTCGCAGGCTTTGAGAGAGTCTCAGGCAATGGTGGTCCTGGTAAGCCCTGCCGCGATGGAATCGAAATGGGTTCGCAGCGAGATCGAGTTCGCGCTGGGCGCAAAGGAATACCGTGGGCGGCTCGTGCCCGTGTTCGTTGGGCCGCGCAACAGCATTCCGCAAGATCGATTGCCCTGGATTCTCCGTCGCCTCAAAGGCATTGAGTGGACGGATCAAGCGGAGGAAGAGAGCCTGCGAGAGGTTGCCGAGGTTCTTGCCGCCACAAACTGACCGAAACCGAAGGGTGATGAAGGCCCATGTTCCCCAATGAGATCTTCCTGTCGCACGCGTCCAAGGACAAGAAGCTCGCCGAGACCCTGGCCCAAATCCTGAGAACGCACGGCCTTCCGGTGTGGTTCAGCAGAACGAACATCCGGGGAGCACAGCAGTGGCATGACGAGATTGGGGCTGCTCTGAAGCGATGCGACTGGTTCGTGGTCGTTCTCTCCCCTCACTCCGTTGACTCCATGTGGGTCAAGAGGGAACTCCTCTTCGCTCTGCAGCAGAACCACTTCGAGAACAGAATTGTCCCCCTTCTTGTAGAACCCTGTGACTACGAGAGACTCTCCTGGACGTTGTCGCTCTCGCAGTTCGTCGATTTCACCGGTTCGTTCGACGATGGATGTCGGACTCTGCTCAGAATCTGGGGGATCGGTTTCGACCCCACGACGAAGTCGCCCGCTTGATCTCAGCATGCCCGCGGGACATCGATATCATTATCCGCAGACAACCAGTCTCATCCGGTGAATCATCCCTGGGCCGTGAGCCGCTTGCGGTAGAGACGCGTCTGGAGGGCGTTCTGCCAGGCCGTCCAGTTCGCCTCGCTGGTCTCGGCGTCGATGGCGCTGGTCACCTGGTCCATCTTGGCGTCGAGGTCGTCGATGTAGTAGACCATGAACGCCTCGGCGGTCGCCGGCAGTTTGGGCGACCCGTACTCGTACTCGCCGTGATGCGAGAGGATGATGTGGCCCAGGGCGTCCACGATCTCGGGGTCGATCTTCGTGCCGGCGGCGCGGAGGGCATCCGCCTTGCGATGGATCATCAGCAGGCTCTTGCTGATGTGGCCGATGAGTTGGCCGGAGTCGGTATATGAAAAGGCCATGTCGTACGCGAGTTCCTCGGTCTTGCCCATGTCGTGCAGGAAGACGCCCGCCAGGACCAGGTCCGCCTGCACCTTGGGGTACAGAGGAAGGATCGCCCTGGCCGTGCAGAGCATGCCGTGCGTGTGCTCCAGCAGGCCGCCGATGCAGTCGTGGTGCATCTTCATTCCGCCGGGGGCGGAGCAGAAAGCCTTCATCAGGTCCTTGTCCGCCAGGAACCCCTTGACCAGGGCCGCGATCTGGGGATGCTTGATCGCCCCGACGATTTCCTGCACCTCTTTGAACATCTCGTCGCAATTCTTGGTCGTGCGGGCCAGGAAGTTCTCGACGTTGACCTTGCTCGGATCGATGGCCGCGATCGTGTTGACCACGATCTGCAGGTTGTTCTGGTACAGTTCGCTGCGGCCCTGGATGTGGACGAACCCCGGCTTGGGGATCGACTTGTAGACGATCTCCGACGCTTGCCACATCCGCCCGTTCAACTGGCCCGTGCGGTCGCACAGGAACATCGCGATGTACAGATCGCCGCGAGACGTGCTTCGCAGGATCGCGTCGCGGACCACGTAGATCTCATTGATGGTCTCGCCCGCCGCGATCTGGTTGATGAATTTGTGCGTATGTGTCTGCGTCGTCTGCGCCATCATGGCCCCCGTACTCAGTATGGTGTGCTGTCACACCCTTGTCATCACATCATCTTGTTGGAGTGTGCTCGGCACACCCGCGATCTCTCAATCACTCGGTGACCATCTTAGTGGTCGCCGGCCGCTCCTGCAAGAGAGCACCGTATGGATTGACAAAAAAGAGCGACGCAAGGATCCGTGGGGATGATGATGCAATCCTGAAAGGCGGCGTTACTTGCCGCACTCGATCCCTTCCCAGCGGAGATGGGGATATCCTTTGCCTTCGCACAGAGTCCAGGTGTTTTTGAAATCCCAGTCGGCAAAAGTGGTCAGTTGGGTCATCTGCTGGGCTGTCACGGCGACGCCTTCGCCACGGTCCGGCCCGCCGCCGGCTATGGAAGCCAGGTAATAGCAGCTCTTCGTAGCAGCGTTTTCCGAACTGCGACCCGCGAAAGCCCCAAGGGACTCGACGGCGTCGCCGGAGACTTTACCCGCGGCGTAGCAGTTCGTGACCGTGCCCATGTAATTGAACCCGAGCGATCCGCCGATCTGCGCGCCGCCTGCCGAGGTTCGTATGTCAACGACGGTATAGCAATCCTCAACAACGCCAAGTCGGTTTACACCGATCAGGCCGCCGACATTGCGGCAACTGCCGCCGATGGCGATGGTCCCTCTGACATAGCATTCGAGCACCTGGCCGGCATTCTCCCCCGCCAGGCCGCCCGCGCCGACTGAACCATCCGGCAGGTCGATCACCACATCTTCCAAGCCGAGATCGAAGACCCAGGCGCCTGGTTCGATTCGTCCGAAGAGGCCGGTTCGTGTCGACGCGTCGCCGCGAAGGGCCAGATGCCTGATCCGATGGCCGCGGCCGTCAAAGACGCCTGCGAAGGTGGCGACGGGAGCCGCCGACCACGTGACGCCCGACAGATCGATATCGTTGATCAGCCTGTACCAGGCCGACGGGTTGTACCGTCCCATCGCGCCGAGATCCTCGGGCGTCGCGATCTGGTAGGGATCGCCCGACGTCCCCGTCCCCTTCAGCGCCGGCGGCTGGTATTGATCCGAGAGAGTCGCGAGCACCGGGTGCTCGCCCCCCTCCGGCACGAGCCACAGGTCGGCCGTGCCGTCCGCGGAATCGCCGGCCATATCCCATCTAGCCGTTTGGAACGTGCCGGGGTCCCGCATTTGAGATGCCGTCAGACCCACGCCCCCGTCGCTGGCGGCCGCGTCGCTTTTCTCGACATCCCAGAAACACCCCATCACCCGTACATCCGAGGATCTGTCGATATGTCCGACGAAGCCGCCCCTGCCCCAGGGCTTGTCGCCCCTGAGCACCCTGCCTGTGGCGAAGCAGTAAACGATCGACGTCCCCGTCTGGGCGTATCCGACGAATCCGCCGACCCGTCGGAAACCCGAGACCTCTCCTGTGGCGTAGGCATTCCGCACAGCCGCGCCGAGGCACGACCCGAGAAGCCCCCCGACGTTGTAGCTCGCTTGGCCGCCGCGGACGCCGCCGCTTGCAGAGCAGTTCGCAGCCTCAGTCCCGACGCAAGTCCCGATCAAGCCGCCGAGGTCGTGTCCCCTTGCGTCGACGGCGATGGCGACGTTCGCGTACGAGTTGGCCACGACAGTCCCGGAGTCTGCCCGCCCGGCCAGTCCGCCGAGCGCCCAACTCCCATCGCCGGCGGCGATGCGCCCGGATGCGTGGCTGTCCCGAATGGCCCCTCCGACACAGGCCCCCGCGAGGCCGCCCAGGTCGAGACTGCCCGACCCCGAGGACAACCTGCCCGTCGCGACGCAGCCGGCCATGCCGCCGCTGTGCATCCCCACGAGTAAGCCGAGCATAAGCCCCTTGTCGCCCGCCGTCAGCGTGACATCGGCTTGGCAATTCAGGAGAGTCCCTGCGTTGATGCCGACCTGGCCGCCGAGCCAACTGCCCTGCCCCGGCGACTCGATGCGTCCCGACACCGAGCAGTTGGTCAGCCCCCCTTCGTTGAGGCCCGCCAGCCCGCCCGCATGGTCCGGAGCCGAGATTCGAACGTCCTCGAGGACAAGATCGTAGACCCGGCCGGCCGAGCCGATTCTGCCGAACAGGCCCACTCGCTGAAGGCCTGCACTTTCGATGGCCAAGTGGCGGACCTTGTGGCCGTGGCCGTAGAAACGACCCGTGTAAGCCACGCCGAGACCGTGGTATGGGTCTTCATCGTAGGCGATCACCGCCCGCGTGAAGACCTGTCCGCCCGGGAGGTTCGGGTCCAGATCGATATCGTCGACAAGGGCGAAGTACTTGTTGAGCAGGGTCGCATTGTCGCCGATGGAGATCAACTGCTCGGCCGTGGCGATCTGGTAGGGATCCGCCGCGGTGCCCGCCCCGCCGGCGAATTCCGCGGCATATGTCGAGGAGGCGAGCAACAGGACAAAAGCCGCAATGTGCGATCCACGAATCATGTCATTGCTCTTTCTCGGGTTCAACGAACACGTCGAGCAACGGAACGAAGCTCGGCGACCAGTCGGCCCAGTCCAGGTCATCGAAGAAATACTGAAACTCGGTGCCCAGGTAGACGCCGGCATTGCCCGGACGCGGCGTGACCGTGTCATTGTCCGGGACCTTGCGATGGAAGGCCAGCCGGACGAGGTTCTCGTATTCCATCGCCGGAACTTGCAGCGGGCTCGTATACGTGGGCCGGTCTTCGACGATGGTTTGATAGGCATGGACCAATTCGTGGGCGAGGGCCGCGAGCGGCGGGAAATGGTCCCATGATGACGTCCCGTCGTAGGCCACCGTCGCACGAGGGTTCCAAAACACCACGGCTGCCAAGAGATCGAAGCGGTTCTCCCCGGTGGTCGTCGCGACGCCGGGCGTCAGCCATGTTCGGCGGTTGCCGTCGTAGACCGTGGGCCTGCTCTCGATCGCCCGAAGCATGTTGCGGCACTCGGGACACAGATAACAGATGGCCTGGAGCTGCCAGAAGATATCCTCCTTGCCGGCGCACAACGCCCAGCCGGCCTGCTCGGTCCTGTCGGCGACAAGGCAAGGATCATTCCTCGCGTAGACGCACCAGGCGTCGATCCCCTCGAAACCCCTCGCCCAGATAAGTTCATCGTTGGCGTCGAAGGCCGCGAACGTGAGCATCGCCTTGCCAGCGGCGTCCCTCACAGCGCACGGATCGGCCAAATCCAGAAACTCGCAAAACCCTATCTTCTCGTCGGAGTTGGATGCCACCGCCGGGCTCTGTCCCCACGCACAAACGTCTGAAACGAGGAGGGCACAGAAGAGGCAAAG
>JBDKUU010000311.1:0-1526 GCA_039679525.1 Phycisphaerales bacterium
GGCCCCGCCCCGTGTCTCCACACAGACCACCTCTTATCATGACTTCATAGCTCCCGCGGCTATCGACAGTTTTGCCACCACTTTCCGGTCATCGCTGGAGATGAAGGAAAACGTTGATTTCCTGTTGACACCGGCGATCCTCGTGCAACAAGCTGCGCAAGATGACGCCATCGTCTATCCCGAGGTTGTCCCCTCGGTAGTTGAAGGTTGAAAAAGCGATGGCTACTCCGGCCTGATGGCAGGTACCATCAGGCCACCCGATTATCAACGATTCAAAGGAGTAGCCATGGACAAGACAACGTATCAGATCGCCGACCGAAACGATAGCCACAAACTGACGGAATTTCTGTGCCAGGAGGGGCAGTTTCTCCTGCCGATGGTCGAACTGATCACCGGGGCCGAGATGGCCGTCGATGAGCTGATCGAGGTCACCGGCCGGGCCGCCATCGAGGCGGTCCTGACGCTCTCGGCCCGGGAGGTCGCCGGCCCCAAGCATCCGGGCAAGGCCGCCGGCGAGATCACTTGGTATGGTCGCCAGCAGACAACGATCCCCCTGGCCGAACGCAAACTGCGGGTCGAGAAGCCCCGGCTGCGACGCAAAGGGTCGGGATCGGACAAGGAAGTGGCGATCCCGGCGTACGAGGCGATGCTGGGCAATTCGCGTCTGGGTCGGCGAATGCTGGAGATCCTGCTGCACGGGGTCTCGACGCGAAACTACCGCAGGGTGCTGCCCCAGATGGCCGAGACGGTCGCCGTGAGCAAATCCAACGTCAGCCGGGAATTCGTCGAAGCCAGCGAGCAGACGCTCAAGGAACTCTGTGAGCGGCGGTTCGAAGGCCAGGACATCCTGATCGTGTATCTCGACGGCATCCAGTTCGGGCAGATCCACGTGATCGTGGCGCTGGGCGTGGACAAGCAGGGCTACAAGCACGTGCTGGGCGTTCGCGAGGGCTCCAGCGAGAACGCCACGGTGGTCAAGGACCTTTTGACGGACATCGTGTCGCGGGGTCTGGACCCGGGGCGGCGACGCCTCTTTGTGATCGACGGCAGCAAGGCGTTGCGCAAAGCCATCGACGAGGTCTTCGGCGATAAGAACCCGATCCAACGCTGTCGCAATCACAAGATCCGCAACGTGCTGGACTACCTGCCCAAAGATCGTCAGGACAACGTCCGCTGTGCGATGAAGGCGGCGTTCCAACTGTCGGCCGAACAGGGAATCGCGAAATTGAAGAAGTTGTCCGAGTGGCTGGTTCAGGAGTATCCCTCGGCGGCCGAGAGCCTCCTGGAGGGGCTGGCGGAGATGTTCACGATCAACCGCTTGGACCTGCCCGGCTCGTTACGTCGCTGCCTGGCGAGCACAAACATCATCGAGTCCCCTAACGCCGGGATTCGGGAAAAGACCGGGCGGGTGAGGCGCTGGCGGGACGGGCAGATGGTGCTTCGCTGGACCGCCTCGTCGCTGCTGACGCTGGAGAAGCGGATGCGGCGGATCATGGGCCATCAGCAATTGTGGATGCTCGAGGCCA
>JBDKUU010000312.1:0-2784 GCA_039679525.1 Phycisphaerales bacterium
CGACCGTATGACCTTCGCCGACCACATCCGCACCCACCAGGGCGCGCACAACGGAGAGGGATGGATGCCGAGCGCGAAAATCCTTGTCGGCGACTGCCTCGACCGACTCAAGGAGATCCCCGACGGCACCGCGTACACCTGCGTGACCTCGCCGCCCTACTTCGGGCTCCGCGACTACGGGGTGGATGGGCAGATCGGCCTCGAGGCCACGCCCGACGAGTTCGTGGCGAAGATGGTCCAGGTGTTCCGCGAGGTGCGGCGGGTGCTGCGGGATGACGGAACGCTGTGGCTGAACCTCGGCGACAGCTACGCCGGCGGGAACACGGGCGGGAAGTGGCGCGAAGGAAGCGCACGCGCAGACGGAGAGGTGCGTGACGATGAGCATTCCCGCCGCAACAGAAACGGCATGGGCGCAGTCGATGGCGTCAAGCCGAAAGATCTGATCGGCATTCCCTGGCGCGTAGCTTTCGCCCTCCAGGCGGACGGCTGGTACCTCCGACAGGACATCATCTGGCACAAGCCGAACCAGATGCCAGAATCTGTTCGCGATCGCTGCACGAAAGCCCACGAGTACATCTTCCTCCTGTCGAAGTTAGACCGCTACTACTTCGACCACGAAGCGATGCGCGAGCCTGCCTCCAAGGGATCCGCTGGCTCCGAGTTCCACACCGGGAAGACTGCGGAACATCAGCTCGGCAGAGCTTCGAAGAATCGCTCCGTGCGCCCAGGCGTGGACACCAAGGGCGGCGGGCAAGGGTCCGGTGAGATGATCTACCCGGCCGAATCCCGCAACCGTCGCTCCGTCTGGACGGTCCCGACCCAGCCTTTCGCCGGGGCGCATTTCGCGACCTTCCCCACGGCCCTCGTGGAGCCCTGCATCCGGGCTGGCGCTCCGGTCGGGGGAATCGTCCTCGACCCGTTCAACGGAGCAGGAACGACCGGGCTGGTCGCCCTGCGGAACGAGCGCGACTACATCGGCTGCGAGCTGAATCCGGAATACGCCTCGATGGCATGCAATCGGATCCACGGCGACGCGCCGATGCTGCACAAGGTCGAGGTATTGCCATGACCTTCGCCGACCACCTCCGTACCCACCAGGACGCAACGGAACCATCGGAGAAAGGAAAATGAATGAGCTGGCATATACTCAAGGACTGCGAGAGCTTGCCTTGTTCGCAGGGGCAGGAGGAGGCATCCTCGGAGGCCATCTGCTGGGATGGCGAACGGTTTGCGCCGTCGAGTGGGCCGACTACCCTCGGAAGGTATTGCTTGCCCGACAGCGAGACGGAATCTTGCCTCGATTCCCGATCTGGGATGACGTGCAGACCTTCGATGGAAACCCCTGGAGAGGGCGCGTCGATGTCGTCTCAGGCGGTTTCCCATGCCAGGACATCAGCGCAGCCGGCAAAGGAGCTGGAATCGACGGCGCGAGATCCGGAATGTGGTTCCACATGGCCCGGATCGTTCGCGAGGTTCGACCGCGATTCGTCTTCGTGGAAAACTACCCAATGCTCACTTCTAGAGGGCTTGGACGTGTTCTTGGAGACCTGGCCGCAATGGGGTACGATGCGGAATGGGGAGTGCTCGGAGTCTCTTATTTTGGAGGGTGGCACGTGCGAGAAAGAATATGGATTGCTGCCTACGCCGCTGGCGAGCGACGGGACTTCGGCGGGATCGGTGAATCGAACAAAAAACGGGAAGTATTGGAATCTACGAGATTGGTACAGGGCGAATATGGGTACCGACCCTGGACTACATGCCCGACAGAGAAAAGCCGCGTTTTGGGAATGGCTAATGGGGTGGCCGGAGAATTGGACAGAATTAAAGCCATCGGAAACGGTCAATCTCCAATCGTGGCGGCAACAGCATTCCGGATTTTGACCGAGCGCGCAGGGTGGACATTATGATCGCGATACTCGGAGCCCTGTTTGTTCTGTGTGTTCTTGGGTATGGGATTGATCGCGATGATCGCGACGACTTTGGCGGTGAGCCATGACCTTCGCGAACTTCCTCGATCGCCACCAGGACGCAACGGCCCGCACGGCGGCGCAGTGGTGCCGAGCTGGGCCGATCGACCTTGCGGACGCCCTGAGAGAGCTGGACGCGGTCGGGGCGCCTGGAGTGGCGTTTCTGGCCGTCAGAGAGGCGTGGAGAGAATTCACACGGAAAGAGGGGAAGAAATGAATGGAAGTGAATGGAGATCAATTGATTCAGCGCCAAGCGGGCGATGGATCGAGGCGCGAAACGCGAATGGAAACACATTCCCGGCAAAACGATATTCGAAGCGAGAGCCATGGATCGATAATTACGGAAGCTATCGAGATCCAATTGAATGGAGGGAGCCGGAATGAACTTGCAACGACGGGAAGAGATTTCGGCGCTTCTGGCCGAACCGGTAACTGGTGAGGCTGGTCAGGCCCTAGAATATCGCGATGCTCTGATGGAGTGCCGAACCCGCATCGACACGCTGGAGCAGGCGGCGGCGGAACGGGTGATCAGGGGCGGGAGCAGAGGCCCGACGCCCGACTACACAGGAGAGGGGAGCGCGTTGGTGCCGCCGGCGGAGGCGTGGGCCGTGGTTGTGCCGGAGCAGGGGTCGATATACGCGGCTTTGCTCGCCAACCGTGACCGCCTCCGCTCTGAGCTTGACGCAATCGCGAAAGAGAGGAGTGGACCGCATTGCCTCCGATGCCGAAATGCTGCGGTGTGTTCGACTCGCGACAACGACCGATCTGTTCCGTTGTGCGTGGCGGACCCAGAATGCTCCATGCCGCTGTGGGAGCC
>JBDKUU010000313.1:0-1896 GCA_039679525.1 Phycisphaerales bacterium
GGCCCCGCAGTTCGGCTCGTCGGTGGACACCGACTTCATCCTGGGCATGGGCAAGATCGGCGACAAGGTCAAGATCCTGCTGGACATCGACCGCGTCCTGGCCGGCGGCGACATCGGGGCCATCAGCGATCTGACCGGAGGACGGGAATCCCTGGAAGCCGTCGAGGCCTGCAGATAGCGGGACACGTCGGCCCCTCACGATCCATCGACATCGGGCAGAGGACGGGCCTGAGGCGACTTGGAGACGATCCTCTGCCGCACAACCATGAGACGCACTATTTTAGAAGGAGAAACGATGTTCAAGAACATGAAACTAGGCACGAAGATCGGACTGGGTTTCGGCGTGCTGATCACTCTGGCGTGTCTGCTGGGCGGACTGGCGATCATGAACATGAAGAAGGCCCAGGCCCAATCCAACATGCTCGCCTACGAGTACATCCCGGAAGTGGACCTGGGGGGCAACATATCTCTGTGCACCCAGAAGACCATGCTGGGAATGAGAAGCTACGCGTTGAGCGAGGACGAAGCATACCTGGCGGACGCCCAGAAGAACATGGCGGAAACGAAGAAGTGGATCGGCGAATGCCAGGCGCTCGCCGACAAGTCCGAGCATCTGACGAAGATCAAAGGCAGCGTGGACACGTGCAACCAGCACATGACGCAGTACGAGCAACTGTCCACCAAGACGGCGGAGGGGAATCGGCTCCTCGCGCAGAACCGCCAGAAGCTCGACGCGGCGGCCCAGGAACTGGTGAAGAACACCGAGGCGTTCGTCGCCTCGCAGAACGAGGCGTTCAAGAAGGACCTGGCCGACGGGCAGCAGAAGATGCGTCTGGCCGGCGATCTCGCCCATACCGGCGAGGAGGCGAGAACGCTCAGTTTCAAGAGCCTGGTCTACGGCAAATCCGAGATCACGGAACAGGCGATCGCGCAACTGGATGCGATGGCCGGGACCGTCACGCAACTGCAGCCCTTCGCCAAGGAGACGGAGGACGCCAAGAAGCTGGAGCAAGTGGATAAGGCCGTCAAACAGTATCGCGCCGCCCTGAGCAGTTGCCTGGCGGAACAGAAGAAAGGGACCGGTCCGGACCCCGCGCAACTGGAGAAGATCCGCCAGGAGATGGACGACGCCGCCGCGAACATGACCAGGATCTGCGCCGGCTTCCAGACCGAGCAGCAGGAGGCGTTGGACAGCGATATCGCGGAGCGGCATCACAAGATCACGCTGATCAACGACGCCATCGACCTCACCAGCGCCACGCGTCTGGCCTGCTTCAAAGGCCAGGCCACGAACGACATGAAGGTGATCCGCGACGCGGAGGCCAATTTCCCGAAGATGGACGAGAAGCTCGATGAACTCCGCAAGATCACTCGCATGGCCGAGGATCTGCAAGCGATCGACAAGACGAAGGTGGCCGCCCAAGCCTACCGAACGGAGATGCAGGCCCTGCTCGCCAACAAGAACAGCCAGGACCAACTGACGACCGAACGCGGCAAAGTGGGCGATCTCCTGGTGCAGGCCGCGGACGAACTGTCGTCGGCAGGAGCACAGAACACCACGGCGATCTCGCAGGCGGCGGCGCAGTCGTTGTCCGTATCGTCCACGGTCATGGTCATAGGCCTGGCGATCACGCTGGTCGTGGGCATCGTGGTCGCGGTCTTCATCACCCGCTCGATCACCGGCCCCATCCGCCGGATCATCGCCAGCCTGACAGAAGGCTCCGAGCAGGTCTCCGCGGCGTCGACCCAGGTCTCAGCCGCGTCGCAGTCGCTGGCCGAAGGGGCGACCGAACAGGCTGCGGGCCTGGAAGAGACCTCCTCCAGCCTGGAAGAGATGTCCAGCATGACCAAGCAGAACTCCGACAACGCTCAGCAGGCCAACATCCTGGCTGTTCA
>JBDKUU010000314.1:0-13950 GCA_039679525.1 Phycisphaerales bacterium
GGTTTCCAAGTTCACCTACGGGCCCGGCGGCCCGAGAACCGCTTCCTTCATCGCGCACGACCTCGACGGCCTGCTGGCGGGACAAGGCTCCAAGTACTGCCCCACCACGACGAACGAACTGGTCGCCGCCTGCGCCGCATCGGGCAAGCGACATCTCTTTCTCGCGACGCCCTGTCAGGTCCTGGCCCTTCGCCTGGCCCAAGCGCAGAGGCCCGAACTGCGAGAGACCTTCCCTCTGACCATGGCCAACTTCTGCGGCGGCTACCGCGACTTTCGCGATCTCGACGATCTCCTGGAGCGCAACGGCTTCGACAGCCGGGAGGCGGTCTCGTTCCGGTTCCGCGGCGGCGGCCAGCCCGGCTCGATGCTGGCCCTGGACTCCCAGGGCCGGACGCTCTCGCGATCCTATCCCGAGTACGGCCGGGGCAGCCTGTTGCCGCGGGTCAAACGCTGCGTCTTCTGCGTCGACGGCACGGGCCTGCTGGCGGACTTCGCCTGCGGCGACGCCTGGCTGGACCGCTTCGCGAACAAGGACGGACTCCCCTGGTCCGTCGTCGTACTGCGGAGCCTCGCGGCCCGGGACATCTTCGAGCAAATGGCCAAGGAAGGCAGAATCGCAACCGAGCCGATCACCGAAGACGAAGCGCTCCACTCTCAGCGGCACAACCTCGACAGCAAGATCACCCGCCAGCATCGCCGCATGACGCTGTACCGCCTCTTCGGCGCGACCCTGCCCGACTGGGACATGCCCTTGCCTCGCAGCGGCGGCAGTTGGCTCGACGAGATCCGAACGATCCTGGGCAAGCACAAACGTGCGATGCTCTACAGACTTCGATACCGCCTGGGCTTGAGACGACGACACGAGTAGGCAACATAAATCCGAAGCACGAAATCCGAAATCCGAAACAAATCCAAATTACGAAAACCCGAATGACCGAAACGCAGCCGCCTGTCGGATGGGCCGTTTCGAAATTTGGGTTTCGGTCATTCGTGCTTGTTTCGGATTTCGTGCTTCGAATTTCGGGTTTCGACTACATCGGTGCGTGTCGGACTGTCCACAGACGTCAGCGGACCTGCTTAATAGTTGGCTTTCCACGGATCTTCCTGGCCGGCCTTGGCCGAGGATGCGGTCTGCTGGTCCTTCGTCGTCAGCGGCTTCGTGGGGATCGTGATCGACATCGTCTGGCCGTTGCGGCGTTGGAAAGTCCACAATTCCCGGGCCGCCTCGATCCCGGTCGCCAGCGAATCGAGTGCGACGCTGGAGTGGACGGAGGGAGCCGCGTATTTTGCCGCCGTGCCCGCCGGGGCCATCGAGAGCGTGAAGACGACCTTGGCCTCCTCCATCCTGCGGAAATCGAACGGACGGCCCGAGCCGTGATAGAGAACGACGTCGACCCAGGCCTCGTTCGGCTCTCGCCCGACCTCCAAGTGGGCGGTCAGGTCGGCGAACTTCGCGCCGTGGACCGCGAACACCCCCTCGATCGGACCCGAAGCGAAGGGGACGGGCTCTTCGAGGACCGGCCGCTCCGGCAGATTCAGTCCGCCGACCGCCCCTTCGAACTGCAAACGCAGACGCAGGTCGCGGGCATGGATCGTCCCGTTGGCGATCTTGTCGAGGGAGATGTGCGTGTCGCCGCGGTCCGTGGCGAACAGGACCGCCCCGAGCACGTCGCCTTTGTCCTGGACCGTGAACAGGCTCGCGGAGGCGTAGTCGTAGCCGTCGTGCAGCATGCGGAGCCGCACCGCCGCGGGTCCGCTCGATTCCTCCCAGTATCCGACGAGCGGCCGGCGCTGATTCCACAGGTCGCCGATGTTGACGCTGCCCAGCGTGAAGGCCGGATGCAGGAACGTCCGGCCGATGATGTCATGTTCGCCCGCGGGATTGATGACGAAGCTCTCCGCCACCACGCGTTCGACGTCCGAAGGCTTGAAGCCCGAGACCAGGCCCTCCGGGCACTGCACGTCCAGGCGGTGCGCGTCCAGGCTCTCCCAGGCCCGTTCGTCGGGCATCAGCCGCACGGCGTCGCCCACGCCCCGCTGCAGGAAGGCGGTGGTCTCGCGCGTCAGCAGCGTCGAGTAGCTGCGGCTGTGCGGGCCCGCCCACTGCCCGCTCGGCGGATGGAACCGCTTCGCGACGTGGCCCCAGGCGAAGTTGTCGAGCCACGTCAGCAGCTCGCGCGAGTCCTTGTCCCGGACGTGCTTGAGCATCCGCGAGATCTCTTCGATGGCCACGCACGTGTACGTCGGGCTGTTGTACTCGGTGAACGAGCCCATTTCGCGGGTGTAGTCGTAGAATCGCTGTAGACGCTGCCTGCCGTAGTCGAACAGCTCGCGGGCGTCCAGCCGTTCGCCGGCGACCAGCGTGACGTAGGTCCCCATCAGGGCGATGTTCGTGTACTCGGGGCCGACGTTCCGCCGCTGGATGGAGCGGGCCGCGTGGAGAATCGAGTTCCGCACCTGCTGCTGCAACTCGATCGGCAGGCGGTCCATGTGGTCGATCGCGACCTGCAAGAGCTGCACGCCGCAGAAGTCCGCCCAATTCCAGTCCGGCGGCGACATCCTCCCGATCGGCTCTTCGAGGAACCACGGCCAGATGCCGTAGGTCGGGCTGTTCGGGTCCTGGTCCTGCAGGGCGATCACGCGGGTCAGAACGTCCTGGGCTCTTTCCAAAGCCTCAGGCCGATCGGTATCGAGCAGGGCCACGGCGTATTCGAGCGACGGGCACGTGCGGTGGACGACGCCGCCTGTGAGCGTCGTGTGGTAGCCGGGCGAGGAGAACTCGCTGCGGAGCATCCGCTGGGCCGGGTCGTACTGGGCGTCCAGGCGAGCCAGGACCCGCAAAAAGGCCTGTCGGTGCTCCTCACTGGAGAACCGCTCGGCCGCCGAACAGACGCCCGAGAGCGTCAGCATCAGCATCAGCAGCCAAACCACCAGGGTTCGCAGATCGCGCATGATTCCGAGTGCTCCTTCTATCGTGTTCACATCTTTCGTCGCAACTCCCATGATACGCCCGTCGGGCCGCGAAGTCCAATCCCCCGGGCTCGCGTCCGTCGGGGGGGTGCATGACCGCTTCTGCGACGGGGCTTGTCGCACGAGATTGCCGAGCAGAGGAAGGGACGGACATATCCGGAGTCCGCCGGCTCGCCGCTGCGCGACGGGCCGGCGGGCACTTATCGCATTGGGCCAGCAGCATGGGAACGATGCTACGCATCGTCTTGCACGCCGATTGAGGTCCCCGGCCTCTTTGGGGTTCATACTATTGGCGCAAAGCGCAGAATGTCCTTCGCACGACCGGCCTCGCCCCGGAGGGGTGCTGCGCGCCCGGGGGCGTGCTCTCTTTGCTGGCGCTGAGATCGCGAAGCCATCGTGCGTCCAGACGCCTGCACAGGGCAGGCTGACAGACGCGATAGGTCTGCGGGGCCACGGACCCCGGGGGCGCGCAGAAGCGGTCATGCACCCCCGTTGGGGCCGTTTTGCCTGACGCCCGTTCGCTGCGGACATCAGTCCGTGCTCTGCCCCTGTCATGTGTCGTCTCGGTGGGTGATGGAAAAGCAGAATGTCCCCTTTTTTCCTGTCACGTGTCGCCTGTCGCGAGCCACGGGTTACGGGCCACGGGCCACGAGCCACGGGCCCGCACTTGGGCGTCGTCGAGCTTCCTGGTATAATGACACTATCTTGCTAAGTATGGAGTACTTGGATGGCTGAGCAGCCGAACCTGATCGGGATTCTGACGCCGCAGATGTTCGAACGGATCGAGCGGGCGTTCCGCGGGCGGTTCAAGCTCGCGCTCGAAACCACCGGCCGGGACGGCGCGGCCGTCGAGGGTCTGTGCAGCGAAGGCTGCCGGACGCCCTTGTGCCGGCTCATTCAGCGGGATTCCGAGGGCGGGCCGCGATGCCTCGCCGAACGCAGGCGGGCCATCGAGATCGCCGTCGAGACCGGCCAGCCTTTCATCACCGTCTGCCACGCGGGCCTGGTCCTGGTCTGCGTGCCGATCGTCGATCGAGACACGGTTCACGGCGGGATCTTCTTCGGCAAGTGTCTCTGGGAGGCGTCGACAACCGCGCTGGCCGCCGACGTGATGAGCCGGCTGCACGGGATCTCGGCCGACGGCGACCGAATCGCCAGGGCCCTGGAGAAATTGCCCGTCGCACGGGGCCGACAGATCCACGCGGCGGCGGAGTTTCTCTTCGAATTGCTCTACGAGGTCTGCGGCCTGGACGCCAAGGTGATCCGCTGGCGGCGACAGCGGGCCTCGCAGCAGTCGGAGATCGGCGAGTTCATTCAGGAGCGAAAGAAGCTCGGGGCCCAGTGGCGGTATCCCCTGGAGAGCGAGCGGGCGTTGATTCAGAAGGTCAAGATCGGCGACCGCACCGGGGCCAAGGAGATCCTCAACTCGATTCTCGGCACGATCCTGTTCAAGGACATCGGGGACTTGGGCATTCTCAAGGTGCGGCTGCTGGAGCTGCTGACGGTGCTCAGCCGGGCCGCGGTCGAGGGCGGCGTGGACGTCCACACGATGCTGGAGAAGAACCTCGCCTATGTGAACAAGGTGATGCAGATCGACACACAGGAAGACCTGTGCGCGTGGCTCAGCGCGGCGTTGAACGAATTCCTGGAGCTGGTGTACTCGTCGCGGGACGCCCGCAAGATGACGCAGATCCGCCCGGCGATCGAGTACATCGACGCCCACTTCGACCAGCCGGTGACGCTGGCGGAGATCGCCCGGGCGTCGCATCTGAGCGTCTCGCGGCTGGCGCATCTGTTCAAGGAGCAGATGGGCGTCACGCCGATCGATTACGTCACGGGCGTTCGGATCGAGCGGGCCAAGGGCCTGCTGTTAGGCACGGACCGAAGCTGCACCGAGATCGGCTTTGCGGCCGGGTACGGCAACCCGAGCTATTTCACGCGGACGTTCAAGCTGTTCGTGGGCGCGACGCCCCGGCAGTTCCGCGCGCAGAACCGGCGCACGGACTGAGCTGGATGTTTGACGGTTGATTTGAAGAGAGCAGTCCGCCCCGCTCTTCAATCAACAATCACACATCCCACATCACACTTCAATCAAGAGTTTTCCCGGCTGCCGCATTCGACGCACTCGGGCTCTCCCTGGTCCTGCGGCAGTTCGCTGATCGTCCAGTACACGTCGATCGTCTTGACCGCCTCGACGAACTTCTTGTAGTCGACGGGCTTCACGATGTAGCCGGCTGCGCTGAGCTTGTAGCTTTCCACGATGTCGCGATCGTCCCGCGAAGTGGTCAGGACCACGATCGGGATCTTCTTGAGCACGGAATCGGCCTTGACCGCCTTCATGAACTCCACGCCGTTCATCCGCGGCATGTTCAAATCCAGCAGAATGACGCAGGGCTTCGGGTTCTCGGCATTCCTGAGATACTCCAGGGCCTCTTCTCCATTCGTCGCGTGTGCCAGCGGATTGACCAGCTTCAGATCGCGGAACGCGCGACGCACCGTCATGGTGTCGATCGCATCATCCTCAACCAGCAGCACAGGCTTAGTGTTTCTCATAGACCATCCTTTCCTTCTGTTTGGGCAGGGTGAAGAAGAACGTGCTTCCCCGACCCGGCTCCGACTCGACTCCAACATTCCCCCCGTGTATCTGCACGATCTTCTTGACCATCGCCAGGCCCAGGCCGGTGCTGTCGCCGTTGGGGGAAGGCGCCAGCGTCTGGAACATCTGAAAGATCCGGTCGAAGTACCGCTCCTCGATGCCCATGCCGTTGTCGGCGACAGTGAATTTCCAGAAATCACCCTCCTCCGAAGCGGCCACGCGGATCAGGCCTTTGGGCTTGTCCATGTACTTGACCGCGTTGCTGATCAGGTTCAGGAACACTTGGGTGATGGGGACTTTCTCACACGGCACGACCGGAAGGAGACCCTCGGCCGCGATCGTGATGTGCTCCGGCGCGCCGATCTGCTCGATGACTTCGGCCACGATCTGGGCGGTGTCCACGTCCTCGACGGCGTGATTGCCGTGCCCGATCTCGGCGTATCGAAGAATGCCGTTGACCAGCAGGGTCATCCGCTCCACGCGCTGGCGGAGCAGAGCGAGGTTCTCCCGGCCCGGCTGATCGATCTTGTCGGCGTAATCCTGCTCGATCCACGCCGCGATGGTCCCGATGCCCCGCAGCGGGGCCTTGAGGTCGTGCGCCGCCACGTGGGCGAAGTCGCGGAGTTCCTGGTTCGACCGCTCCAGATCGGCGATCGTGACCTTGAGGTCCCGGTTGAGGGCCTCGAGCATGGCCTCGGTCTTCTTCCGCTCGGAGATGTCCCGCGCGATGCCCAGGACGACCGTCTGCCCGGCGATCTGGACGGGATAGGTGCGGATCTCAAGGTCAACCTGGGTCCCGTCCTTGCGATTGAGGCGAAACTCCGTCGGCCCGCCCGCCCGGCCCAGGGCGTTCTTGGCCAGAACGCCCGCGGCTTTGGGCAGTTGATTCTTGGGCAGCAGGCCGAGCGTCAGGAAGCTCTTGCCGAGCAGTTCCGCTTTCTTGTAGCCGGACAACTCCTGGGCGGCCCTGTTGCCGTCGAGGAACGTGCCTTTCAAATCAGTCATGTAGTAGGCGTCCGGGGCGTACTCGAACAGAATCCGCAGGCGTTCCTCGGAGTTCTTCAGTTCCTCCTGCGTGCGCTTGAATTCGGTGATGTCCCGGCCGGCGCCGATGATCTGGACGACCTCCCCCTGCTCGTTGCGGACCGGAGCCAGGTTCACGAGCAGGTCGATCATCGCGCCGTCCTTCTTGACGGCGCGGAACTCGAGGTCCTCGACGTATTGCCCCGTGCCCACGCGTTCCAGAGCGTCGAGGCAGGCCTGACGACGTTCGGGGCACACGAGATTCAGGCCGTTCTCGCCCAGGCCTTCCTCCATCGTGTAGCCCGTTCTCTGCTGCCAGGCCCGGTTCACCGACGCCAGCGTTCCGTCGAGCTCCATCAGAAACACCAGGTCCGTCGAGGCCTGGAGCAGTTGGCGGTATCGATTCTCGGAGTCCCCGAGCTTGCGCTGCAGCACCTCGGCCGCGTTGGTCTGTCCGATCGTGACCAGCAGCAACAGGCATCGATCCCAGGTGGCCGCCAGCACGCGGGCATGCACCTGCACCATGGCGCCGGCCTGGTTGCCCCAGACGGGCCCCAGAGGGATCTCTCCGCCGGCCGAACCCGTGCGGGCCGCGCTGTCCAGCAGGCGGCGCAATCCCACGAGCAGCTCCGGCTCGCCCGGCGGCATCTCGATGGACGCGTCCGACGTCCCGTCGCCTCCCACGATCAGCCGCAGATAGTTGTTGGCGTGCAGGACCCGGCCGTCCGGCGACATCACCGCCGCGGGCGCGGGAATGGCCTCCGTCAGGGCCGACGCCCATTCCGGAACAGCAGCCGGATCCGCGTGACAATCACTACTCATCCGTGTCCGATCCTCACTACTCATATGCACCGTTCTCGTTCAGAAACCCGGTTGATCCAATCCGTTCCTTCACGACACAAGCTGACACGCCTCCTCGAGCGGAGGCGACGATGCGGCGGGCGCACGGCTCCTGGGAAGAGTGAACAGGAACGTGCTGCCTCGTCCCACCTCGGACTCGACCCACACGCGTCCGCCGTACATCTCGACGATTCTCTTGACCAGCGCCAGGCCGATGCCGGTGCTGCTCTCGGAGCCGGTCGCGTTTCCGAGGGTCTGGAAGAGCTTGAAGATCCGATCGAAGTACTTCGCCTCGACGCCCGGCCCGTTGTCGGAGACGCT
Source organism: Phycisphaerales bacterium (assembly GCA_039679525.1). Taxonomy (GTDB): domain Bacteria; phylum Planctomycetota; class Phycisphaerae; order Sedimentisphaerales; family Anaerobacaceae; genus PLanc-01. The sequence goes on from JBDKUU010000314.1 coordinate 7,751, forward strand.
GAACCGCCAGAAGTCCCCGTCCTCGACGCAGGCGACGCAGATCCGACCCTGCGGCTTGTCCATCTACTTCATCGCGTTGCTCAGAAGATTCTGGAAGACCTGCGTGATCCGGGTGACGTCGCCCTCCACCGTCGGCAGCTCGGTCTCGATGGAGACCGCGATGTGCGACGGCGCGTCCAGGGCGTCGAGGATCTCCGGCAGCAGGCGGCTCAGGTCGACGGACTCGACGCCCTGCTCGGTGCGTCCGACGCGGGAATACTGCAGGATGCCGTCGATGAGGCTCTGCATCCGGCCGGCCCGGTTGTCCAGGAGAGCCAGGTTCTCGCGGCCCTGTTCGTCGAGCTTGTCCGCGTAGTCGGCGCCGAGCCAGTCGACCAGGGTCCGGATGCCGCGGAGCGGCGCCTTGAGGTCGTGGGAGACCACGTAGGCGAAGTCCTGGAGCTGCCGATTCGTCTCCGACAGCTTGCGGAGCAGCTCGGTCTGCTGGCCCTCCGCCTTCTTGCGGTCGGTGATGTCCAGGCCGTAGATGCGGACGAACTTGTCCTGGGGGAAATGATAGAACAACTGCTGATAGCTTCGCCCGTCGATCGCCAGGTCGCGGGTGGCCGTCGCGGGGTCTTGCTCCTGCACCATTCGCATGACACCCGCCCAATCCGCCAGCCAGGGATGCTCGCTCTGGCGTTCGCAGATGTCCGGAAAGAGATCGCGCGCCGCCGGGTTGGCATAGCGCACCGATCCGTTCCAGTCGACCTCCAGGACCGGCGAGGGATTTCGCTCGGGAAACGTGGCCAGGTAGGCAAGCCGCTTCTCCGCTTTCTTGCGGAGCGAGATCTCGAACAACAGCGTCGCATTCGTGGACGCCAGCTCGGCGGTCCGTTGCTCCACCTGCGATTCGAGGCTCTCATGCGCCTTCTTGAGGCGGGCCGTCATCCCATTGAACGCGTCCGCGAGCAATCCGAATTCGCGGCTGCCGGATGCGTCCAGGACCGTGTCCAGGTTTACCGCGTCCATTCGCTCCACGGCCTGCACGAGCCGCCGAACCGGCTGGGTGATCATCCGGGACAGAATGCCGGTGACGACCAGGCCAAACGCCGTTCCGACGATCGCCAGTCCGGTAAGCGTGTAAATGAGATGTTGGCCAAGGTGATCCTGAACGCCTTCGGGCAGTCCGGATTCCGACAAGGCATGATGAAGCGCCCACTGGGTCGCCGCCGTCATGCAGGCGCCGAGCACCAGGATCGCGGCGGAGAAAGCCGTCGTGATCTCCCGCCGGAGGCTGTGTCTGGATCGGGTCGAGACTCGCGTCATACAGAAGTCCTCTCGTTCGAGGTCTCCGCCGGTCCGCCGGCGACTGCCTGCGTCGGCAGGGTTTCCGCCGGTTCAACCGTGGCTGGATCAGGCTTCACAGGAAATGTGAAGGAGAACGTGCATCCGCGGCCGACTTCCGATTCGACCCAGATCCGCCCCCCGTACATTTCGACGATCTTCTTGACGACGGCCAGGCCGACGCCGGTGCTCTCGAATTCGTCCCGCGAGACGAGCGTCTGGAAGAGACGGAAGATCCTGTCGAAGTACTTCGCCTCGATGCCGGGCCCATTGTCCGAGACGCTGAAGCGCCAGAACCGCCCGTCCGGGACGCAGGCGACCCGCACCTCGCCGGCGGGCTTGTCCATGAACTTGACCGCGTTGCCCAGGAGATTCTGGAACACCTGCATGATCCGGGTTCTCTCGCCTTCGATCACCGGCAAGCCGGGCTGCACGACCACGCGAATGTGCTCCGGCGGCGCGATGCCGTCGACGACGCCCGGAATCAGCTCGTTCAGATCCACCGGGACGATGTCCTCCTTGATGCGTCCCACGCGGGAGTATTGCAGAACGCCGTCGATCAGGTTGTGCATTCGGGCGACGCGGCTCTGGAGAAGGCCGAGCTGTTCCTTCGCCTCGTCGCCGAGCTTGTCCGCGTAGTCCGCGCACAGCCACTCCGTGATCAGCTTGATTCCCCGAAGCGGGGCTTTCAGGTCGTGCGACACGACGTAGGCGAAGTGGGTCAGCTCCTCGTTGATCTCGGCCACCCGGCGAAGCAGCGCGGCCTGTTTCTGCTCGGCCAGGTGCTTCTCGGTGATGTCGCGGAAGGTCCACACCCGTCCGACGATGGAGTTCCCCATGCGCTGCGGCTTGCAGTAGTACTCCACGATCCGGCCGTCGTTGAATTCGAGCAGGCCGTATCCCTCCAGTTCACGATGCTCGTACAGATTGTGGAGACTCTTGGCGAAGCTCTGAGGGTCCCGCAGTTGGGTCAATGCGAAGGCCAGAGCCACGTTGTCGTCCCGGTCCGCGAGGGCCTCGTCCGGCATCCGCCAGAGGACCTGGAGCTGCTTGTTGTAGTGCTTGATCCTGCCGTATCCGTCGACCACGAGCAGGCCGTCGACCATCGATTCCAGCGTGGCTTCCAGCAGAGACAGGGACTCGTGCGTCTCGTTCTGCGTCTGCTTGAGCGAGGAGATGTCCACGAAACTCTCGACCAGGTATTCCCGTCCCTGCCAACTGACGGGCACGACGGTCTTGAGGACGGCGGCCCGGCCGCCGGAGGCTTTCAGCAGGGCCCGCTCCGACTGATCCACGTTCTGGCCCAGATCGGTGATCGGACAGCTCCCCCTCTCGGCCGGGCAGACGAACTGGTGGCAGATCCGACCGATGATCTGGTCCTTGGGCAGACCGATGATCTCCGCGGCGTGCGGATTGACGTCTACGATCTCGTGGCTCCGGCTGTCGACGATCAGGACGCCGGTGATGATCTTGTCCAGCACGCAGTGCAGGCGATGCTCGCTTTCCCGCAGGGACTGTTCGGTTCGCGAGCGTTCCTCCATCTCCTGGACGAGCTGTTGGTTGACCGCCGCCAGATCGACGCCTCGAGCATCGACCGCGTCCTTCGTCGGATTGTGGATCAGCTCCGCTTTCCCGTCGTGCGGCGCCGGCCGCCGGCCGCCGCACGGGGGCGCCGATGATCCTTCGCCGCAGCGACAAGTCTGACTGCACCCGATTCTGTCGGACATCATCTCCACCTTCCTTCTAGTTCAAGTTCATGCGGTCGGCGTGGACCGGCTCCCGTTCTTCCGTGATCTGTCTCTTGGGCAGCGTGAAGAAGAACGTGGTTCCCTCGCCGAGCTTCGATTCGACCCAGACGCTACCGCCGCACAGCTCGACGATCTTCTTGACGATCGCCAGGCCGATGCCGGTGCTTTCCCGCTCGTCGCGGGGCGCCAGCGTCTGGAACATCTGGAATATTTTCTCGAAGTACTTGCCGTCGATTCCCGGCCCGTTGTCGGACACGGAGAACCGCCAGAACCCCTGCTGCTCCTGGCATCCGATCTCGATCCGCGCGGACGGCTTGTCCATGTACTTGACCGCGTTGTCGACCAGGTTGCGGAAGACCTGGCCCAGGCGGATCTTCTCGCACACGACCACGGGCAAGGAGTCCTTGACCACGATCTCGACGTCGTCCGGCAGATCCAGCAGAGCGATCACCTCCTGCACGAGATGGCTGGAATCCACTCGCTCGGTGCGGCTGGCCACCCGGCCGATCTCCGAGTAGTGCAGGATGCCGTCGATCAGCTCGGACAGCCTTGCGACGCGGCCCTTGAGCAGGCCCAGTTGCTGGCGTCCCTGGTCGTCGAACTTGTCGGCGTAATCCGAGGCGATCCAGTCGGTCAGCGTGCCGATGCCCCGCAGCGGCGCCTTGAGGTCGTGGGCCGCGACGTAGGCGAAGTCCTGCAATTCCTTGTTCGAACGGCGCAGGTCCCGCACGGTCTCGGCCAGATGCTCGTTCGCCTTGGCCAGGGCGCGCTCCAGCTTCTTCCGCTCGTTCGATTCCACCTGCAGCGCGATCATGTCGGCGACGGAGGCGGCGAAATCCTGTTCCTCCAGAGACCATTCGCGGGCCGGGCCGACATGCTCATAGCACATGACGCCCAGCAGCTTGGCGTGCAGACGGATCGGCACGTCCATCAGAGAAACGATGCCCAGCGGCTTGAGATAGTGTTCGGCGAGACCCCGGGAACGCACGTCGTCTCGCGCGTTGTTGATCGCCAGAATGCGGCTGTTCTCGATCGCCTCGAAATACGCCGGATGATCGGCGGCCCGAATCCGTTGACCGAGGGCGGCTTGGGGGGTCCCCTGGAGAGTGTGCAGTTGTTCGCACACCATCTCGGAGCCCTGCTCGTGCAGGAACCAGATGCTGACCCGCTCGACGCCCAGGGTCTTGGCGGCTTCTTCCGTCGCCATCTTCATGATCGCCTGCAGGTCGCCCTTGGCCTCCTTGGTCAATCGCAAGAGCGTCCTCTGATGATTGACGACGCGTTCGGCTCTCTCCATGAGGACCTGCTCGGCCTGCCTGCGGAACGTGATCTCCCGCATCAGGTTCCGGTTGGCGGCCGTCAGCTCGGCGGTTCGCTCCTGGACGCGGCCCTCGAGCTGCTCGTTGGCGTCGACCAGGGCGGCGTCCCGCTGCTGGATCTGTTCGAGCATCTCGTTGAAGGCCTCGATCAGCCGGCCGACCTCGTCATGGCCGTGCTGCTCGGCGCGTACGGTGTACTGCCGCTTCTCGGAGACCAGGCGAGCCACGCCGGCCAGATGGAGGATCGGCTGCGAGATGATCCGCTGGAGCCGGGAGGAAACCAGGTAGGCGGCCAGGCACGACAGGAACAGGACTCCCAGGATGGCGACGACGCTGTGACGGAGCCTGGCGTAGGTGAAGTCGAGATTCGCCCGCAGACAGACGGTGCCGATCTGTTCCTCGTCGAGGAGCACCGGCTGCGTCAGAGTGAGAATCCCCCGCTCGAAAACGGGATTGTCCTTCAGCTCGACCGCGGCGGGAATCGTGGCGCGGGCGTCCTTTTTCACGTAGGCGGCGAACAGCCGTCCATCGGGAGTGTAGACGCAGGCCACGTCGATGGAGGGGATCGCCGTGACGGTGTGAAGGACCTCGTTGGCGTCGGCGGTGTCCAGGAATGTGATCGCGGCTTTGCAGTTGTCGGCCAGAATGTTCGCGTGCGTCGTCAGGTCGCGGACCACACTGCGGCGGAGCGTAGTCCATTCCCAGGCCGCGAAGACGACGCTCGTCAGAGACAGCGCAGACACACACGTGAGCATGACGATCGCCACCAGCTTGTGCTTGAGCGACAAGTCATGCACGAACGAACGCAGTGTGCTCCCGGCTTTACGGGTGGCTGCTTCCACCTGCCTTCTCCTGACCTTCACGCGCCTCCAGGCGGTCGTGTTCGACGGTCCTGGCCGCCAAACGCAACAGACTGGACCGAATCACCAGATGCGCTCGGGCGGCCGCCGCAAGGTTGATTTCGAATCGGACCTTCTTGTCTTCGATGAGCAGGTTGATCACGCCGCCGGTCTCCAGAAACGGGGGGACGTCTGCGACGGTGAGAATGCCGTCGTCCCGCACAGAGGAGAGGATCTGCGGCAGAAACGCCCTCTCGGACGGGCAGATGAACAACACGTGACATTTCCGGATCTTCTCCAGGTCCGGGTGTTGTTCCGGCGTATTCCCGTCCTCGTCCGCCAGTTCCGCAAGACCCCTGAACCAACGGACCTGCAAAGGTCGAGTCCCGACCTTCTTGCCCTTGAACTCCTCGAACGCGAGTCGGGAGGGAGGCACGCCCAGAATCCCGATCAGCAGCGCGTCGTTCGGATCCTGCTCATCCTTCTTCTTGTCCTGGGAGAGGGCGAATCGGCCGCCTTCGACGAATTTCAGGAAGTTGAAGACGAAGGCCGCCTTGATCCGATACTCCCGGTCCACGGTCTCTTCCGCGAGCGCAGGGGCGGCGTGGGACGACAGGATCAGGGTCGCCCCCAACACCAGCAGACTTGGCCGTCCGAGACGGCTCGCCATACTATGACCCCCGGATCGATTCATCACGTTGAACCGCTCCCTTTCGCCTGACGGTCAGAACCGGTGAATCAACCCCAGCGCGATTCTCGAAGCGTATCCGCGTCTCGACCGACCGCACTCCATTCAACAACTTAGTTTCGGTCCGCCGGCACTTTTCGGCGGGTGCAACAGGCTTCGGCATTTCCTATCGTCCAATTTCGCACCTCAAAATAGCGACAAATGCGGGAAATCGGTCCCGCGGAACTCCATTCGCCCGCCGCCCCATCGTCCAACGTCCGAGATTCACACGCCGGGACGG
>JBDKUU010000315.1:0-7811 GCA_039679525.1 Phycisphaerales bacterium
TTGCGGCCCCGAAGATCGACGTTGAACCGGAACACGTTCTGGACCGTCGAGGACAGCGCAGGCAGGACGAACCCCGCCGATGTGCTGACGGCTGCGGCGCCGACGAACTGCGTGATCGGGGTATTGCCCACCGTCGTATAGGCCGTGATGCTCGACGGCGCCGTGACCGTATCATTCTCCGCCAGACGCAACGTGGTCACTGCGGTCGAGGCCGCCTCGCCCGTACCGGCGACCAGATCGATCGCGAGGAAGTTGAAACCTTTCGTATCGACGGCACCAATCACGGTGCCCGCCGAGGTCATGGTGAGCCCCTCGAAGAGGGGTACGGTTTTGAATTCAGGTTGCATGATAAATCTCCTTCAGAGATCGTGTTTTCTTGTTGCTCGTCGCTCGTCACTCAGCCGGCTTACGTTCCGCCCAGGAAGCCGCAGACGGGACCACGGGCCGTGCTTGCTGCGCCGGTGATCGAGTGGTGGTTGATCGTGTATCGTTCCGTGAACCGGATGCCGATCTGGTCCAGTTCGGCGTACCGCTCCAGCAGACGCAGGACAGTGATGCCACGCCGCACGCCCATCTTGGAGCTGAGCCGCAGGTTGCCGAACATGAACATGATCTTGTTGTTCAGTGCGGCTGAGGAATCATCCTCCGGCATGGACGGCCACTCCACGATCGGGTAGCCGTTGTAGGACTTCGGGGCCTCGCCGGCCAGGTCCTGGTTGCGGTTGCCGCCCGCTGCCTGAAGCAGCCGGGCGAAGACGGCAACGGCGGCGTACGGCGAGCAATGCCAGGCCGCCCCGCGGCGGGCCTGCACCGGCTTGATCGCCGCCTGGATGCTCAGCAGGTGGGCGGCCGTGATCTCCGACCAGTTGTCACACGAGCTGGTGCCATCGACGTAGCTGCCCGTGTGACTGCCGTCGATCATCATGGTGCGAAGCCCGACGATGCCGTGATAGGTGCTCGTCCCGTCGCCGTCGATGCAGGCGTTGTCCTCCGCCGTGGCGAAGGCCAGCGCCGCATCCTGGGCCAGATCGTCGGCCAGGTTGATGAGGGCATCCTCGTTCAACTCCGTACTGATCCGGGTGAGCACGGCCCACTTGCGGGCCGTCAATTCGACGTTGCCCCAGGTCTGATTGCTTTCCGTGATTTCGACGCCCTCGCCGATCGGATAGGCGGTCAGACCGCCCGTTTTCTTGGGCTCGTTGCTATGGTCGCTGCCCATCGGGCTGACCCGTAATTGCTGCCGGGCGACGCCGTACTGCTCCCGCAGGTCGATGATCGTCTGCTCGAACTCGTCCGGCACGATGAACCCGCCGGCCGTGTTGATGCTCTCGCTCAGTGCCCGGCTGTCCCGCTCCTGATCCTTGCGGATCTCGATGCCGTGATCTCGGCACCATTGGCGCGAGGGCGAATGGTCGAACAGGACCGCCGCCAGGAACCGACCGCTGCGATAGGCGTTCAGTTCCGCCTTGGGACCCTTGAATGCCCGCAACTCGCCGTAGCGGTAGAGCTTCGGGCCGCCGGGGACTTCGATCCGCTCCCCGTTCGCGAGTTCCGGAGTCACCTTCCGCTCCTGCGGTGTGTTGAGCTTGGCCTCGATGGCCTCCAACTCCTCCTGACGCTCGGCCTCCTTGATGATTCGCCGCGACTCCTTGCAGTGCTTGTCGTACTCGTTTGCCTCTTCATCCGTCATGCCGCGGCCTTCCGCCTCGGTCTTGTCTTTGACGTCACGGGCCGCCTTCGCCTCCGCTGCGGCCCTTTCTTTCAATTCTCGAACTGTCATTGCGATGCTCCTTCATGGGGGGCAAAAGAAAAGCGGCCGTACGGGGGGTATAGGCCCCTATACGGCCGCTTTGTCTTTTCTTGCGTCCCGCCCGCCCGGCTGGCCGGCCCGGCGTCGAGAGCCCCGGATTGTCTTTCGTTTCGTCTACACGCTATGCCGGACATCGGCCCGGCGAATCGGTCAGGCGTCGGCCTGCCGACAACTTTCAATAATGCGACCCATCTCCTGGTAACTGTAGTTGATCTCCCGCTGCCGCTCGGGGGAGATCGTCTTCGGCGGCGCCGCTTCGACCGGCGATTGATCTTCCTTTCCCGGCGCCGCAACCGGCTCGCGGCCCTTGCGGAACTGCTCCAGCGACCGGGCGGCGACCGTCGTATCCGGATACGCCGGGTAGGTCACCGGTCCCACGTCATAGAGCGACCGCAGCTTGATGATCGTCCGCTCGATGGAGCCATCCTCCAGATATCGCCAGTCGTCTTCCAGTACGCTGAAACTGAAGCTGCAACCCGTGATGTCCTTGCGGCGGACCTCCTCGACCGTGTCCCTGCCCGTCGTCGTGTCCGGCACGTCCACGGTGTACTTCAGGCCGACGCTGTTCGATTCGAGTTTCAGGGTCCCGCTCGATGTACGGCCCAGGATCAGATTGGCATCGTGGTTCTTCAGGCAGCGGACATCGTCTTTCAGGACGGCACTGAATGCCCCCGGCGCAATCTTCTCGCGAAAGCCCCCGAGATCCTCAGACCATCGATTGAATTTGGCCGCGTAGCCCGTCAATCGCGGGGCCTTGTCCCCCTCGACCCGCAGCTCCATATCCTCGGCAGTGAGAACCCGGCTCTCGATTCCCTGGATTTCCGGCTTGTCGTTATCCGTCGCCATGATGGCCTCCAATCCTTTCGATGATGTCTTCGGCAATGATTTCGGCAAATGACTCCGGCAGCGGGACCCCGTTATTGATCCATTCGTAGATTTTGGCCTCCAGAATCGATCCGGCCGCAGGCTCGGCCATTCCCCGCGTCGCTGCGTATGCCACTACCGGGCCGGCGAGCACCTCACACGCCCATTTTCGATGGGCATTCCACCACGTCTCGCTCTGCTGCCGATCCTTACATGAATTCGCCTGCTTTGTCAGGACCCTACGCACGTGTCCCGCCAACAGATCGATGTGTGCCTTGCGCACCGGATCATCCTTGGGATCGGGTCCATCGGCCGGCGGATCGTCCGGATCATCGGCCGGGGCCGCCGTCAGCGTCCCCGCCGGCGCCATGTTCAGCGGGTCGAGATACACGTCCCCTTCCGGCCCGATCGGATTCATATTCTCCTTGGCCCGGATATCATTGATCGATAGATATCCCCACTGCCGACCGCTCGCGTAGAACGCCGTGCGGGCCTCCACGTTGCCCCGCAGGAGGGCATCGACGAGGATCTCGACGAACAAACTCCCCCGCTCCGATGGCATCAGCAGCTTGTAATTGATCTCCTGCTCCCACTTGCGGAACCAGTAGAGCATCGTCGAACAGTAGAAGTCACTGTTGAGGTCGTAGACGTTCGAGTACTTGCTGAACTCCATCGATTGGAGCTTGTGAGGCGGGATCTGGAAGATCCTGGCGCAGTCGTCCACCGTGAACTTCTGCGCCTCGATGGCCTGGGCCTTGTCCGGCTCGACCCCGATCTTCGTCCACTTCGTCCCTTCCTCCAGCAGTTGCATCCGGTGCGCGTTCGAAAGGCCCGTGTGCTGCTCGTTCCACGACTCCTTGAGCCGTTTGAACGCGGCGTCGCTCATCGCCGTGGGACATTCGAGCACGCCCCCGGGACTGGCGTCGTTCGAATAGAACCGGGCCCCGTACTCCTTCACCGCGATCCCGTACCCGATCGCATCCTTGTGATAGCTCACCACGTCGTAGCCCGTGTATCCGTCGAATCCGAGGCCCTTGATGTGCAGGACGTTCTCGTCCGCCAGTTGAACGGAATCGCCGGCGGGCAACTGCACCTCGTAATAAGGGAGTCCCTCGGCCGTCTCCTTCCGACAGGTCCTATCGGGGAGCAGCGGCCACAGCGCGATCGGCCGGCCGGTCCCGTCCCGCTGAATCTCGGCGTAGGCATTCCCATAGCACAGCACGTGGGCCTGCCGCGTCTCCGCGAACGTCAGCCAGTCCATGTAGTCATTGGGCCGCTCGTGGATCAACGGGTACAGGCGATGGCCCGGCATTGGTTCCTTTCCCCCGTTGTCTAGCCGCTTGTAGATCTTAAACGGGAGGGACCCCAATGTCCCCGAGATGATTCGGACCGCCGCCCAGAAGGGCGTATAATGCAGGGCCGCCTGGTGACCCACCTTGACCCCGGAAGCGGACTCACCGCCGCCGAAATAGTCGATGAACCACTCCGGCGGGTTCTTCAACGTGAACCGCTTCTGGAGTATTGCGGCCAGATTGTCTCGTAATCGGCTCATCAGCGACGCATCGTTTCAATCAAAACCAGCACGGCAAAGACCCCCACGAAACCGGCGAGCCCATAGATTACCGGTCTCCAATCCAACAACAGCAGGCTGATCGTTACACCGAGCAATAGTAAGAATATGGCGAACAAACTCATGCGGATCGCCGAGTCCATCATATGAATCACCTGTTTCCCGTCTGATGGTTTGGGTGTAGTCTCAGTCTTCCCGTTCATCATCACCTCCAATAGTTCGTATCCCCCGCGTCTCGTACACGCTCTTGGCCGGCGCCGCCGTCGTCATGGCGATCCCGATCATCATCGTCGCCGCCGTGATCCCGTCGATCTTCTCCGGGCTCTTGTCCTTCGACGGCTTAATGAGCCCCCCCCGCGTCTCCGCCGCCACGTTCGACGCCATCCATCGCAGCACGGGGTCCCCATCGTGATGCAACCGGCCGAGCATCAGCAGTTGCATCAGCTCGCGGAACGGTGCGGCCATCGAGAGAATCCCCTGCCGGAACGCCACGATTCGACTCTCGCCGAAGATGCGCTGGAGGTCCTGCGTGATCTGCATCCCCTGGAAGCCCTGGTCGATGGCCAGACTCACAACGCCGTATGGTTTGGTCAGTCGGGCGATATCCGCCCCCACCTGGTCATAGTCCACGACGTTGCCCGGCGTGCGGATGATGTGCCCCTGCCGGCTCCAGGCGTCGATCTGGGCCTCCATGCGGGGGTCGCGAGTCGGCGGCTGCTCCGGCAGCCAGCAGTAGTGCCGCAGCCAGTAATCCCGTCGCGTGAACGCGAGCTGCTTCTTTTCCCCATGAAGGTCCTCCACTTCGAGCGTCACGGGCTCTCCGATCTCGCCCGGGAACCCGATCACGAGTGAGACGAAGTCCCGCAGGGCCCCGATATCGAGCGCCGCCCAGCACGACCGCCCGGCGAACGTCGGCCAATCGATCCTTTCCTGGCAGGCGTCCCACGCCTCCATCTGGATCACCCGCTGGTCCTGCTGGGTCCGGATGTTCAAATGCAGCCGCTTGAACTCGTTTTCCTTGCTGATATCCTCCTTGGCCCGCTTGTAGAGCGCCGCCAGCTCTTCCCGGCTGACGCTGACCCCCATATTCGGGTTCGCCTTGTACCAGGAGTCCGCCCGGTTCCAATCGTCTTCCACCGGCCGACCCTGGGCGTCCTTGTGCATCGCCTCATAGATCACCGGCAGATACGTCGCGTCGCTCACGATCCCGTCGCGAACCTTGCAGGCATAGTTGTACTCGTCATTGCAGACGCTCGGCCTGTCGTAGTCGGCCGTCGTCAGCATCAGCAGCAGCGGCTGGAGCCGGTTCATGGACACCATGGCGCTGGTCAAGGCGTTGTAGAGCTTTGGGTTCGGCTGAGCGTGCAGCTCGTCGATTGCCTGGAAGTGCGGATTGTCACCGTGGGCCACATTCTCATCGGCCGGGATCACCTTGGTCACGCTGTTGTCCGGCTTGGTGAGGCACCGGGTCGTCGCGAACTGCTGGCACCGCTTCGCCATCTCGGGCTCGGCGTTGATCATGCCGACAATGTGCCGGTACAGCTTCGACGCCTGGTCCCGGCTCGCCGCGGCGATGTTGTTGATCTGGCCGGCCTCCCGGTCGAGGAAGAAGATCGCGTTGTGGATCGAGGCCGTCAGGGGCGTTTTGCCGTTCTTGCGGGGGACATAGATGAGGCACCGACGGTAACGGCGGGTCGTGCGGCCCTTTGCGTCCTTTCGCATCCAGCCGAAGAGGTTGCCGACGATCGCCTTCTCCCACCGCTCCAGGAGGAACGGCTGGCCCGCCAAGGGTCCCTCGATGTGCGTGCAGCAGGTCTCGATGAACGAGATGTAGTACTCCGCCGTGTCCGCATCGAACCAGCAGCCCTCCGCGTCCCGGAATGGATCGTAGCCCGGAATGTCGCACAGGATAGACCGCCATCGCTTCGGCGCCAGCGTCCGCCTGCGATTGACCGTCTTTCCCCGTGTTTTCGTGGCTACTGCCATAATTCTTCCGATTTTGTTCTTGACGTGTGGAGTCTATATATGTAGGATGCCCGATTGACGATTCCCATAGAAAGGATGAACGATGGAACGCACCTTTTCCGACAAAGAAGTGATCGGCTACCTGTCCAGTATGATCGACGTTTGCAGAAGAATACTGGAAGCCGCGGGAATGTTGGATGGCCACGTGGTGGGGAATGGGCCGAGCCTGCGACAGATGATCGATACAGCCCAATCCGTCGCAAAAACAAACCGCATCCGGGTCTAATCGCGGGAGACGATGATATGCCTCGCCAGATTCACGTCACGATTACGAAGGAACAGCAGGCGATCGCGAAACAGATCGCCGGCCTCATCACGCCGGCGATATCCTGGCAGGAGGTCGCCCGGATGTGCCTGAGCGACGGGCTGTTCGTCGCCCACTGGACCGTTACCCATCACGGTAACAACACGCCGGAGAAATTCGCCAGGCAAATGGCGGTGCCTGGTCCCGACAATCCGGCAATCCCCTTTACCTACAAACCCGGCGGCCGCAAGGAGAAGGAACGATATCCATGATGAGGCGAGGATGCCATGAACGAATACACGCTCTGGGGGAAATTGGAGAAAATCCGCAAAGGCCCGACCCCCGTTACACTTTCACAACTGCTCCCGATCGTCCAGGACGCCATACCGACTGGGTACCAGGCCTCCATGGATTGGGGGGCGGATGACGAACGGGCACTGGTCGTTTGTGCCCCACGCGATCCCCCTTACTGCTATGGCGAACAGGTCGGCCGCATCTTCGGGGATGCAAATACAGCTTTCGACCGGAACGTGGCAGAACGGATGGTTGAAAAATTACTACGTGAGGTCAATGTTGTTGAGGACAATCACGAGAACTTTAGATTCCATCATCCAGGGGTCACTCAATGGAGTGACTTGTCAGATGTTCAGAGACCACACGCCTCTGGAGCAAACAACGCCCGCACGGTACCCGAGACAAAATCCGACCTCTTTGTGAGCTTGATTCGGATATTCATCGTCTGCGGAACTGTGCTCGGAGTCTGCGCCATAGCGAATCACTTCTTGCCACACGTCTGAACTTGTTAAAGAGCCTTCGGCGGCGGGCGTTGACTTCTCAGGGCCACCCCGCCGCCGATTGGTTTTCTACCCAGTTTTGAAAAACTTCTTCTTGTCGTCCTCCGCCGTCGGCTTCTCCACCGCCCGCACGCCGGAGACATCCGCCGGTGTCAGGCCGAAGCAGGCGGCGGCCTTATAGACCTGGTCGTACATCTTGTTCCTGATCGCGACCCATGGGCTCTGGACTAAATTCCCCTTGTCCGTACCGATCACCATGCCCTCGTCCCCGTCGCACTTGGCACAGGCCAGCGTGTAGCGGCCGAACGAGTCACAGAGGCATTCGAGCGTCTCGCGGTACGTGTCAGCCAGCAGCCCCGCCTCATAGAGTGCCGGGGCCAGCCGATCCCAAGTTCTTTTTGCGACGAGTCTTACAGCCTCTCCATCCTCCGTTTTTTGCTTGTTTATGAATCGCCTGGGGCACGCAGGCCGCTTCTGGGCGGCGGCAACCCCATCCCCCCGCTG
>JBDKUU010000316.1:0-15458 GCA_039679525.1 Phycisphaerales bacterium
CTTGACGGTACGAAGACGGACCTCCGATTTTAGAATCAAGCCGGTACGACTGAGGCCGAAGTCCATGATCTGGACAGCCTCACAGAGGTCATAGTCCTTGAATCCCGGATTATTGAGTGCCCTTCCCTCCAAATCGCCGAAGTGGTGTTCCAGCTTGAACAGAATATCCGGAACGATCAGCGAGTCTTCGCGCTTCAACTTGCGATCACGCTCATAGTCCGTCTTTTTCTTGAACTGCGAGATTCTCTGTTCCACGGAGGCAACCCCTTCGCCAAGGCTCTGGGGGCGAGATACGCGTGCAAGCACTATCTGATAGGGGTTGGTGTGTTTACATAAATCCACGGCGAACTCGGCGCTGTGGAACCCGCCACGCGGATCGTAGTCCAGGATGTCCACCTGGTCCCGAGTCGCCGGCACGGTAGCACAGAAGGCCGATGTCTCCACATGTTCGTCATCTGACTGCCGGAACGCAAATCCGATGGGTCGGCTGGTAAAGGCATGTGCAAACGGAATGTTGGCATAGAGATAGGAGTACGCCACAATAGTGGGACGCGGCTGTCTGTACTGGTCCGAGAAGACAGGTATGGGTTCTGAAGGGAAGCGTTTTGCCATCTGCTCTTGGATTCGTTCGAGAATGCCATCGCTTACGAGTCCGGCGTCTGCATAGAATGATCGTGGATCGAGGTCGTCAGCGGACAGTTGTGAATTGTTCAACTCACTGCACAGCTTGTCGGCCCCGACAAGCGAAATAGGCTCTCGAATGATGTCATCCTTCAGTCTATCCCAAGTTAACTGGAGTGTTCCGCACCAAATAGTGTTCTTATGGTCCGGGAGAGGGGAATCAAGTGTTGCGACAACGGAAGTCTCTTTCAGAGCAGTGGTCTTCACTTCTTCAGGCGGCGCCGGCGGTGCCGATATCTGCGGCTCCCCACCCCTTCGACAAGAGGCAAGAGAGAGCAATATACAGAGACACGCCGCGAACGCTTCGGACCATCTGCATGCCGGTCGCCACAAGGGGTCTTTGCTCTCAAACCAACGCTGTCTCACGTTTGGCCCTTTCGATTTCGCGGATCGGTGTCCGTCCTCAGTGCCACAGAAGAGAGCATAGACGAACCGGCCAAGCGTGACAAGGAAGAAGGGCGGAGAACGCGATCCGTTCCTCGTGGCTCCTGTCCTGTCAGGAGTCGCCTCCGCCAGTTCGCGGAGTAATCGCGCATTGGTTTCGGGAATCACTCCGCGCTGTAGTTGATTTCCATTTTTCGCGAGAGGAGGGCGGCGGCGGCGAGGACTGCGGCCGTCAGGAGCACGATGCTCAGGATGGCTACGGCGTGGGTGGCGGGCTCTACGGGCGAGATCAGGAGGTGGACCAGGCCGGGAACCTGGTTGTCTCTCGCCGCGTCCACCGGACAGAGGGACTGGAGATAGTAGATCATACTGATCTTCTTGAGAGCCGCCGGTAGGAACGGGTTGACGCCTTCCCACAAGAGGACCACCGCGGTCGGGACGATCGGGTTTCGAAAGAGCAGTCCCACGGCCAAAAAGACGCTGCCGTAGCCCACGCAGGCGAGGGCCGTGACCACGAGGTACCAGGAGAACTGGCTCCAGCCCGTCGTCCCCAGGAAGCCGGCGACGGTCGCGTGGTCGAACTGCCAGAGCAGAGCGAGCCATTGCAGGGCGGTGCTGGAGGTGAAGATGACCACGGTGGCCAAGAGGCCGGCCGCGTATTTGCCCGCCAGCAGGACCTCCCGCCGGGTCGGCGTCAGCAGGTAGAAGTGCAGGCTCTTGTCGAGCATCTCGCCGCGGAAGAGATTGACGAAGATCCCGACGCATCCGAAGAAGACCGCCAATCGCAGGTAGTAGGACTGGAAGACGCCCGCGAAGATCAGCGAGACCTGGGACAGCGTGTCGCGCTCGTTCCTGCCGATATGGTTCAGCTTGCCGTCCAGGAAGAAGAGGCTGACATCGTTTCTGCCGTCCGTGTATCGGCAGTGGGCGTGCTCGATCATCCTGCCTTGCTCGTTGCGGAAGTGTCCGCTCCACTGGGCGTAGGGCTCGCCGAGCTTCTGAGTGACTTCGTCGCGGGTCATCCCGGTTCGGATGGCGTTGAGATCCTCGCTCGAGATCGGATGCGTCCTGGCGGCTCGCTGGAGTTCGCTGCGATGGTGGGCCATGGCGATCGAATGGGCCGCGAACAGCAGCACCGGCGCGAACGCCAGCAGGTAGACCCACAAGCCCCGCCGGGAGAGAAAGGTCTTTTTCATCTCCAGCCGGACAATCGCCAGGATTTGCGTGCACCACAGGCGGATCATTGGGCGGCCTCCTCTGTGCCGATGAGGTACTCATATACGGAGCCGACGTTGTCGTCCGCCGGGATCACGCCTTCGATGTCGATGCCGGCCAGGGCCAGGTGGTTGAGCGCCCGGCAGAACCGGTCGGCGTCCCGCGTCTTGATGAGCACGCCTTCGCCCTCCGGAAGCAATTGCGCCTCAACGACGTGGTCCTGCTCGAAGGCCTTGGAGGCCAGCAGGCTCGGCTGCTTGCACCGGATGAGGAACTGCATGGGCCGCTCTTCCTGGATCTCGCTCCGCACGCCTCGGATCCGGCCCTCCGCGACGACGTAGCCGCCACTCATGAGGACGACCTGGTCCGAGATCATGTCCACCTCGTGCAGGACGTGGCTGGAGACCACGACGTGGCGGCCCTCTTCTGCGTATCGCTTGAACAACGCGATCGTCTCGGCGCGGACCAGCGGGTCCAGGCCGTTGAGCGGTTCGTCCAGGATCAGGACCCGCGGGTCGTGGGCGATCGCCTGGGCCAGCCGGATTCGTTGACGCATCCCCTTGCTGTATGCGGCGACCTTGCGGTCCATGGCCTCGGTCAAGCCGACCTGCTGGATGGCTTGGACGGTCAGATCCCTGCACTGTGCAGGCGGATATCCGGACACGCGGAGGTAAGAGTAGATGAACTGCGAGCCGGTCATGCCCTTGGGGAAGGCGTCGAACTGGGTCGAATAGCCCAGGAAACGAAAGAGCTTCTGAGGTTGCGACGGCGCGACGCCCAAAACGCTGATTCGGCCCTGGCTCGGCCGGATCAGGCCGGTGATCAGGTTCATCAGGGTCGTTTTGCCCGACCCGTTGGGACCGACCAGGCTCGTGATCCCCGGCGGGATGGAGAGCGTCACGCGATTGACGCCGAGGACCTCGCCGTAGAATCGCGAAACGTTGTCGAGGATGATCCGATCTTCGCTCATTTGACCACCTCGAATCCGCGAATCCGCCGGGCCAGCAGAATCAGGCACAGGGCGCACGTGACGCCCAGGACGATCCACGCCTGCGTCACGGACAGGTCCGCTCCGCGGCTGGCATCGAAGAGCGACCCCCAGACCGTGTGAATGACTTCTCCGAGATTGATCAGCGAGCCCTTGCGGGTCCGCAGGATCTCGTTGATGGCCTGGGCGAAGCCCGCACCCACGAAGTGCAGGCCCAGTACGCAGGCCCCCGCGGCGATCCGCCACTTGACCCAGGCGGAGAGGGCCAGGGCGATTAGCGACAAAACGACGATCCAGATCAAAGGTCCCAGAACGATCGAGCCGGCCAGCCAGAGATTGGGCTTGACCCAGGTCCACCCCGTGCAACTGGCCTGGATTCCGTAGAGCAAGAGGCCCGGAATCCAGGTGACCGCCGAGAGCAGGGCGAGCAGAACGGCCATCTTCCCGGCGACGTACTCGGCCCGCGAGAAGGGCCGGCTCAGATACAGGGCCAGCCCGCCGTTGGCCAGGTCCGGCGAAACCAGGCTCGGGCCGATGAAGGCCGTCAGCAGCAGGGCCAGAACTCCCTGGACCACGCTGAAAACATAGAAGAACTGCCCGTCGATCGGGGGCAGGGCGTTGGATTGCAGTTTCAGCATTGCCAGGGCCGGGCTGTTGTGAGAGAGGTAGATCAAAGCGGCGCAGGCGATCGGGTAGAAGGTGCACAAAGCGAGGAACAGGACGAGGAACCTGGACTGGAAAACCCTCGCGTAGGAGTACCGCATCAAGATCAGGAAGCGTGACCAGCCCGCCGTCCGCGGACCCTCGTAGTCTTTGTAGGTCTGTTTGTATACCGCCACGTCAGACCTCCATCGCTTTCAGGAAGATGTCTTCGAGGGTGTCGCGACGATAGCTCAGCCGCCGCAGGGGAAGGTCGCGGTCGGCCGCTACGCGATAGATCTCGCGGAGGTCGAAGCCTTCGGGCAGGACGATCCTGTATCGGCCCGCCCCCAGAGCCGTGCACTCGCACCCGAGTCCTGTCAGCGCCTCCATCAGGCCGGCCCCGTCGCTCGACGTCTCCAACTCGACGAATCGCCTGTTTGTGCTGCGTTCTTCTTCGAGGTTCGCGTAGTGGACGATCTGGCCCTGTTTGAGGATCAGCACTTCTTCGCAGGTCTCCTCGACGTCGCGAAGAAGGTGCGAGCACAACAGGATGTGCATCCGGCCCGAGTCCCGGATGTCGCGGATCAGGCGGACCATTCGCTGGCGGGCGGCCGGATCGAGCCCGTTTGTCGGCTCGTCGAGGATGAGCAGACGCGGCCCGTGCACGAGGGCCTGGGCCAGCTTGGCCATCTGCTTCATGCCCAGCGAGTAGGTGCCCAGCTTGCGATAGCGGGCCTCTCCGAGCCCCACGTAGAACAGGACCTCGTGGGCCCGTTCGAGAGCGGCCTGGGCGGGAAGGCCTGACAGTTCGCCCATCATGCGGACGAAGGTCACGGCGGTCATATCTCCGATGAACGCGTCGTTCTCCGGCATATAGCCGATCTGGCCGCGGATCTGTCTGAGGTGGCGGCGGATGTCGTGGCCGAAGATGCTGGCCGTACCCCTGGCCACCGGGCAGAAGCCCAGCAGCGTCTGGATCAACGTCGACTTGCCCGCGCCGTTGGGTCCGAGCAGTCCCAGAGTGCGTCCGGACAGCGCGACGCTGAGATTCCTGAGAATCTCGCGTTTGCCGAAACGCACGCTCAAGCCGGCCAGTTCAATGACGGATGGCATAGAGTCGGTCTTCATCAGTCTTCCAAAACATCCGGGCGAACACCGCCCACACCGGATTGGTCGTGGCCAAGGCACATTTATTACAGGGTTCGGCTGGGAATTCAAGGCTGATGTGAATAGACATAACCCCCGGGGCGCTTGTCCGCAATTGCGACCGCCGTCGCCAGAGCCCGTGGAACCCCGAACGGTTCTCACGCCGCGTGCTGACTCGCCAGGAAGGCATCGAAGGATAGCTGCGCTCGCGTGGTTTCATCGACGCGGGGATGTCCTGACGGATTCGAAATGTGCGTTTATCGCTTTGCGGGTACCAGCGGGGAGGTACAAAAAGAACCATCGTTCGCCCGCACTCGTTGTTCTACACTTCTCCAGAAGGTCGGACACGCCCGCGGCGGGCGTGTGAGGGAGATTTTTCGCTTTGGCCAGCAGCATGATGCCGGCAGAGCCCGGCTCGTCGGTCTTGACGATCCCGCTGTCTCGGCGTAGTTTCCATCTTGTCTATCATGCCTCTGGCCCAAAGCGCACAATCTCGGGGGTCCGGGGGCAGCGCCCCCGCTCTTGGACGCCTTCAACGCCCCGGATCTCGACAGGCCGAAGACGTGTAGAACAACGAGGGCGGCGTCCCCAGCCTTGGATGCCCGCAACTCATCCGGAGGATTCACGAAATGAAAAGGGCGGGGCAACAGGATGTTGCCCCGCCCTGAACCATCGGAGATGCGATGTCCTTCTATTGTGCGGTTGCGCCTTAGAAGGGCTTGTGCAACGGCACCGTCTGACCGGCCAGTCCGGCGATCTCTTCCGCCGACAGGACTCGATTGTAGATGCGGACGTCGTCGATCATCCCCTGGAAGAAGTAATCGGGCTCCAGCTCATTGCGGCCGGCGCCGATCCGCAGCGGCCGTTGCGTGTTGAGAGTCATCACGGACGTGCCCTGCGCGGCCAGGCGACCGTTGACGTAGAGCATCTTCTGGCCATTGGCATAGGTGGCGGTCACGTGCGACCACTCGCCCAGTTGTGCCGCGGGGCCGGCGATGCCGCTCCAGCCGCCGGCGCCTGCGCCGGTCCAGAATTCCCACAGATTGGCCGGGGTAATATAGAGGATGTACCCGGCCTGCGGGGGCTCGTCGCGGGAGGAGATCGGCGAACGGTAGTTCGCTCCGGCCGGATCCGGATAGGCCCAGCAGCTCACGGTGAAGGTCTCAGGATTGAGAGCCGCGTTGTACGGGACCTCGACCAGGTCGCCGCTGCCGTCCAGGACCAGGACTTGCCCCTGGGCTGGATCGCTTGCGACTTTGGCGTCCCCGGCGGCCGTGCCGTGATTGGAGCCGACGGAAACCATGAGATTGCCGTCGAACTTATACTGGGCCACCAGTCCGGTCGCCGCCGGCTGGGCGGGCACGACGAACTCAGGGGCCTTCGGATACAGGCGGATGTCGTCGATGTACAGAGTCCCGGCGGCCCCGGCGCCTTCGACGCCGATGGTCAGCGACGTGACCTTGCTCAGGTTCGTGGAGACCGCGGACAGATCGATGTTCCACGGCAGCCACTGGGGCGTCGCGATGTCCTTTGCCGGGCCGTCATAGAGCACCTTGGCGTTGTTGATCTTGACGTACAATTGTCCCTTGTTGCCCGCGGCGCCCTGGAAGTACAGAGAGAGGCTCTGGATGCCGTTGGTCGTCCAGTTCTGGTCCAGGGTCAGCGTGGCCTCGGCATTCGGCATGCTCGCGTTGTCGTACGTGATGGGCATGGACTGGCCGCTGCGGGCGATCGTCTTCTCGGCGAACGGAGCCTGCATGTAGCCGACCTGCGAGCCGCTCTTGCCGGTGGTCACGCCGTCGACCCAGGCCTCGTAGATCCGGCTGCCCTCGTCATCGGTGTAGCTTTCCATGTCGTCGACGACCAGGAAAGGCTGGACCGTGAAGCTCCAGATCTCGCCCGGATACGCGCCGCTGTCGCCTTGCTCGTCCACTTTCCAGAAATAGGTCGCGCCGAGATTCATCGGATCGGGCGTGTAGCTGTGGCCGGCGATCGTCTTGGCCGGCGCGGAGCCGTCGGCTACGGCCGCCTGGTCGGCGCCGAAATAGACCTTGTGCGACGTGGCCTCCCGGCCGGGCCGCCAGTTCATCGAAGCCGTCAGCGTCACGTCCGTCGCGCCGTTGGCCGGCTGCGGCTCGCGGGCCTGGACGGGGACGGAATAGAAGCGGACCTCGCTGAGGCCGACCTGCTGCGCGATCCCGCCCCAGTTGGAGTTGATCGTCAGCTTGACGAACTGGGCTGTGACGCCGGCGAAGTCGACTGTCGTGTTCGCCTTGTAGTCGGGCGAGCCCGGCGCGCGGGCGAATTCCGGAACGCCCTCCAGGGTCGTCCAGGTCGCGCCGTCGGCAGAGTACTCGATCGTGACGTCCTTGGCTCCGAAGCCCAGGAAGGTCTCGATCGCCTGGTTGGAGTTCCAGACCAGCAGTCTGTCGAGCTTGTACGCCTTGTCGAACTCGTACTGGATCCAGTGAGGCTTGGCGTTGGCGCTGGTCCACATGTGGGTAGGCTCGGTGCTGTGCTCGTCATTGGCGTTCAGGCCTGAGCCGTTGATCGTGTTCTCCGGATTCATGCCGTTGCCTGACGACGAGGCCTTCACCGCCACGGGTTTGACCGGGTAGGAGAATGGCTCCGCGGTGAAGGACCAGACCGGGCCCTTGAAGATGGCGCTGTCGGGGGCCGCATTGACTTCGTCGATTCGCCAGTAGTAGGTCTGGCCGTAGGCGAGCAGGCCGTCCGGATCGTACTGAGCGTCCGCCTGACCCTGGCTGACGAGCACGGTCCCGGGGTTGTCCCTGCCGGCTGCGTTGACGTCGGCGAAGGACGTGCCGAGATACACGTCGTGCGAAGCGGCGACCTTTCCCGGTTTCCAGGTCAACACGGAGTCTGCGGGCACGTCCGTCGCCTCTTCCTCGGGCTTGGGCTCGCTCGCCAATTCGGGGCCGGCTCCTTTCATGGAGCTCAGCGCCTCTTGTGCGGTCAGGGCATGGCTGTACACGCGAACGTCATCGATCATCCCGACGCACCACTGGTCCCAGTGGTTGTGCCCGATCTCGAACGGGCCCGCGCCGGCGGTCAGGGCGCTGGCGGCCACCGTGTCTTTCGCCACGCCGTTGATGTAGAACACGCAGCCGGTCGCCTGGCCGGGCGCGAAGGTGACCGCCACGTGCTGCCAGGTGTTGGCCTGCAGGATCGAGTTGACGCCGTCATGGTCGCGGACGCCGGGCGTGGTGAAACGCAGATGGTTGTCGAAGGATTTGAACGCATAGCCCACGCCGGCGGCGGAACGGCCCGCCAAGCCATGGTCGCCCGCCAGATCGGCGGGGTTCACCCACAACGTGATGCTCAATCCCTGGGTGAGGCCCAGGTTGGCCGCGTCCCCGCAGTTGACGCGGTCGTCGCCGCTGAATTGCAGAGCGCCGCCGAACATGCCTTCCACCCACACGGGCGTGCCTTCGAGAGCGCCGTTGTTTCCGCTCTTCGTGGCGTCTTTCGCCACGGTTCCGCTGCCTTCGTCGAGCTTCCAATGGCCCACCAGATCGGCCCAGGCCCCGCCGGCCTGGCTCAGAATCAGGAGCAGTACGGTTGCGCGAGAGAATCTTCTACACATGTTGGTCCTCCTTCAGAGTTGCTGTCTCTCATCGTCGGCGTCCATGCGACGGCCATTCACGATCCGCCCGGACTCGACGTGTCATTAATTGCTCTGTGCCGCTTAGTTCCACGCACACCAGATTCAAAGAACTTTTCGTTCGCGGTCCATCGTTCGTCCACCCCAATACGCTGAGTTCCGATCACCCAACCCACGAGGGCCCTGACTCCTGAGGATCCCCATGATACCAGATGGACGAGGGGGTACGCAAATATTCAGTCTCGTTGTCCCTGTGCCGGGTGTCGCAAGGGCGGCGGTGGGGGGGCGAAGCACGCCGTGGATTCCCGCTTTCGTCACGGTGAGCCGCGCAGTACAATCGCGGGGCGGCCCGAAGTGAATAACCCGTCGCCACAGGAGAAAGACAACCATGCAAAAGCGAATCATCGTCTGGTGCGGTCTTGTCGTGTTGCTCGGCGCGAGCTGGGAAGCCTTTGCCCAGGAGACTTCGTCCCTGTCCCCGAAGTCCGGCCTGCTCTTGACGACTCGCGGCGAGCCCGGCGAAGGTCGACGGGGGTTCGGCCCTCCCGGCTCGACCGATCCGCTGAGCCGCAAGGTGGTGGACGGCACGCTCTCTGCGTTCGATCCCCAGGAGGGCCAGGGTCTCGACGGATCGGACCGCCTGGTGTGGAAATCGGTCGCGTTCAACGCCGACGGCGTCGTCGAGGAACGCGGCCGCTGGCTCTACGTGCCCGTCTCTTCGGAGAAGCCGCAGGTGTTGATTCTCGACGCCGCCGGCCAGGGGGAGACATACGTGAACGGCGAGCCTCGCGGGACGGACATCTACAGCGCCGGTTTCGTTCATCTTCCGGTGCTTCTGCACGAGGGGACAAATCGCCTGTTCTTCCGCGCCGGCCGGGGGGCCTTCAAAGTCCGGTTGTACCAGCCGCCATCGCCGGTCTTTCTCCACAAGGACGATCTGACGCTGCCCGATCTGGTGGTGGGTCAGGCCATCGATTCCTGGGGCGCCGTCGTGGTCGTCAACGCAACCTCGAAGCCTGTGACGGGATTCACCCTCGTTCTGCGAGGACCGGGATGGACCGGCGAAGCTGCCCCTGTGCCGACGATCATCCCTGTGACCGTCCGTAAAGTCGGATTCCGGATTCGCGCGGACGCGCCGACTCGCGACGGGAAGATCGAGGGAACGCTCGAACTGCGTCGATCCGACGGCACGCTGTGCCACAGTCTGCCGCTGAGCCTGGACGTTGTCCCGCCCCAGCGGCATCGCAAAGTCGCCTTCGTCAGCGACATCGACGGCAGCGTGCAGTGCTTCGGCCTGCGGCCCGCGGCATCAACCTCCTCCGAGGATCCGTCCCCGGCCATCGTGTTGTCCTGTCACGGGGCCGGAGTCGAGGCCCAGGGGCAGGCGGGCGCCTACGGACCCAAGAGCTGGTTTCACATCGTCGCGCCGACGAACCGCCGTCCCTATGGATATGACTGGGAGGACTTCGGCCGGATGGACGCCATGGAAGTGCTGTCGATCGCCAAGAGCGCTTTGAAGCACGATCCTTCGCGGATTTATCTGACCGGCCATTCCATGGGCGGGCACGGCGCCTGGCATCTGGGCGTCACGTATCCCGACTGCTTTGCAGCGATCGGCCCCAGCGCAGGGTGGCCGTCGCGTTCCACGTACGGCGGCCGCCGGGACGAGGGGGCCGACGATTCAACCATGGGGGCTCTCCTGGCCCGTTGTCGCAAATGCGGCGACACGGCGGCGTTGTCGGCGAATCTCAAGCAGCAGGGGGTCTACATCCTCCACGGCGGCAACGACGACAACGTCCCGCCGGGGCAGGCCAAAACGATGACGGAAGTCCTCGCGGGATTCCATCATGACTGGGTCTACCACGAAGAGCCCGGCATGGGCCACTGGTGGGGCAACGAGAACGACGACGGCGGGACCGCCTGCGTGGACTGGCCCGCCATGTTCGACCTGTTCGCGCGTCATGCGTTGCCGCCGTCCTCGGCCGTGCGCGAGGTCGAATTCGTCACCGCCAATCCGGGCGTTTCGAGCCGCTGCCATTGGCTGGTGATCGAACAGCAGATTCATCATCAGGACCTCAGCAAGGCGAGCATTCGGGCCTGGCCCAACAAGCGCATATTCAAAGGGATGACGGAAAACGTCGCGGTTCTGCGCCTGGACGTCGGGCATCTGTCGGCCCAGGGGCCGATCGCCGTGGACCTCGACGGGCAGACCCTTGCGGACATCCCTTACCCGGCCGGCGCGAAGGCCCTGTGGTTCGCGAGGAAGGACGGCCAGTGGCGAAGCGCAGAGAAACCGTCTCTCGCCGAGAAAGGGCCGAATCGGTACGGCCCGGTCAAGGACGAATTGAAACATCGATTCCTGTTCGTCTACGGCACTCGCGGCAATGCCGAGGAGAACGCCTGGGCCCAGGCCAAGGCGAGGTACGACGCCGAGACGTTCTGGTATCGCGGCAACGGCTCGGTCGACATTCTTGAAGATGTCGCGTTTTCGCCATCGCGTTTCCCGGACCGCACGGTCGTCCTCTACGGCAACGCCGAGACGAACAGCGTCTGGACGACCCTGCTGGCCGGCAGCCCTGTGCAAGTCCGCCGCGGGCAGGTGCGCGTGGGGGACCGGACCTTCCAGGGCGAGGATCTGTCCGCCATGTTCATCCAGCCCCGGCGGGACAGCGACGTCGCCTCCGTCGTGGCCGTCGGCGGCAGCGGGCCGGTTGGGATGCGGGCCACCTACCCGATCTCTCTTTTCGTGTCGTTCGTCCGCTATCCGGACTGCCTGATCGCCCGTCCCGGCTCGGAGAACGCCCGTGGTTCCGAAAACGTCGCCGTCGGCTTCTTCGGATGCGACTGGTCCGTCGCGAACGGCGAATTTGCCTTCGCCGATCAGGAGAAAAGCCCGAAATCATGACAGAAACGGGGTTCAAGAGGCCTCCTGGACGCAAAATCGGGGCGGTGGAAAAACCTTCCGGGAAGGCAGGCTGGGAATTTACTATTCCCGCGGGAACGCTATAATCAGTCGGTTTAGGCCTGTGCAGCCTCTATATGCGCATATGACGCTAGTTTCAGATAGAAAGGAGAACACGCAATGGCAGCAAAGATTTATTATGAGAACGAAGCTCCGATCGGACCGCTCCAGGGCAAGAAAGTGGCCGTGATCGGTTACGGGTCGCAGGGCCACGCGCACAGCCTGAACCTGCGGGACAGCGGGATCGAGGTCGCGGTGGCGGAGTTGCCGGGCACGGACAACTTCAAGCTCGCGACCGAGCACGGCTTCAAGCCGGGCGACATCAAGACCGCGGTCACCGGGGCGGCCCTGATCATCGTGACGTTGCCGGACGAGGTGCAGGCCAAGGTGTATGAGGGCCAGATCGCCCCGAACCTGACGGCCGGCCAGACGCTCGGCTTCTGCCACGGCTTCAACATTCATTTCAAGTACATCGTGCCGCCGAAGGAGATCAACGTCGTCATGATCGCACCGAAGGGCCCGGGTCATCTGGTCCGCGCCGAGTTCCAGAAGGGCGGCGGCGTGCCGTGTCTGGTCGCGGTCCAGCAGGACGCCACCGGCACCGCCAAGCAGATCGCCCTGGCCTGGGGTCACGCCATGGGCGGCGCCCGCGCCGGCATCCTCGAGACGACCTACAAAGAGGAGACCGAGACCGACCTGTTCGGCGAGCAAGTCGTCCTCTGCGGCGGCCTTTCGTCCCTGATCAAGGCCGGCTTCGAGACCCTCGTCGCCGCCGGGTATCAGCCGGAAATCGCGTACTTCGAGTGCTGCCACGAGGTCAAGCTGATCGTGGACCTGATCTACCAGGGCGGCTTGAGCTACATGCGGTACAGCATCAGCAACACCGCCGAGTACGGCGACCTGAGCCGTGGGTCGCGGATCATCACCGACAAGACCCGGGCCGAGATGAAGAAGATCCTCGGCGAGATCACCTCCGGCAAGTTCGCCAAGGAGTGGGTCAACGAGTACCAGACGGGTCTGAAGAACTTCAACGCCTTGTATGAGAAAGACCACGACAGCCAGTTGGAGACCGTGGGCCGCAAGCTCCGCAAGATGATGAAGTGGATCGACTCGAAGGAAATGTGATCGCATTTTCAATTGATGATTGACGATTTGGTGAACGCCGCCAGTCTCGGCCGGCGAAGCTAAATCGTAAATCGTCAATCGCAAATAATAATTGCGCGAAAGGAGAGCCCTATGACCACCGGCACCCCGCCCGCCGCGAGCCTTCAGGCCCGCGCCGCACGAGCGACGTTGTTCATGGCGGCTCTCCTTTTCGCTGTCACACTCTCCGGCTGCGGGGGCGGCGAATATTTCTCGCCCAAGCTCCCCTATGCCCAGCTCGCCATTCCGTACACCGCGACGCAACTGGGTCGCAGCACCTCGCTGGAGGTGCTGAACGTCGCCCACGACGGCGCCTATCAGTTCGATTCCGACCAGGTCGAGCAAGCCCTGCTCACCCAGGGCGACACGGTCATCGCCTACTCCGGCCGCAGCGCCGACACCCGAAAGACCTGGCTCAACCTGATCGTCTTCGACGAATACCGCATGACCGCCCGCCGCAAGTACTTCTTCTGCATCGACGAGCGGGCCGAGCGTGTGCCCGACAATCCCAAGAAGCGTCTCTTCCCGCCCCGTAAAGGCATTCTCTTCGACGCGCAGTTCGTCATCGATCCGGAGGTCCTCACGACCCCCTATGCGACGGAAGAGGCCCAGCGGGTCGCGATCCTCCAGTGGCTCAGCGGCCAAGTCGAACGGGACATCGCCGCCCTCGTCGGCGACGCGAAGAAACCCGCCCAGGGCAGCGACGCGATCACCCTCTCCGGCATGATGACCGGCCAGGTCTTTCAGGGCGTCCTGGTACAGTTGAACAAGTCCCCCGGCCTGGCCAAGAACCTCGCCGACGAGCGGGGCATCGCCTTCCCGCACATGAGCCTCGACCAGGGCCGCATCCGCCTGCAGACCCAAAACGACCTCGCCGCCGTCACGATCCGCGTGAATCTCCCCATGGCCCAGTCGAAGTGACGCGGGCGCCTGTCACGGAAACGAGGGCAGGCATTTGTCGCCTTACGCCAATGGCATGATAGATAAAGCGGGGACTTCGCCAAGATAGCGGGATCGTTCAGACCACGGGATCGGACTCTGCCGGCAGCATGCTGCTGGCCAAAGCGAAAAATCTCCCTCACACGCCCGCCGCGGGCGTGTTCTGCACATCTTGTTCTTGCTTCGGTTTGGTCGTCATTCGCATGCCCGCTTGCACGCGAGCGGTGCGTCTACCGCCTTGGAGGCTTCCAGCAGATACGCGTAACCAAGCAACTCGCACGCGATCGAGAGGATCCATATCCTTGCCGCCGCCCGTGAAGATCCGCCCCGGCTTCGGCCGGGCTTTCGGGCAGACGTCTTCACGGCGGGGCTCTCCTGCTGGAAGCCCTAAAAGCGAAAAACGCACCTCGGGACCTGTCGGAGAGTCCATGATGTGCAAGCCATAAGGCCGGAGGAGTTCGCTCCAGGATGTGTAGATCAGCGAGGGCAGCGCCCCTGGGAGTCTTCGTTTCGGGGCGTGCAGCGAAATCGCGTCTGCTCTCGCAGGCATGGGGGAGGGAACCGTAGGCATTTGGAGACGCGGCTATCAGGCATTTGCCCGTTTCTGCGGAGCGGCCCAAAGGGTACTGTCTCGATGTTCTGATTTGGATTGCACGGGGGGTTAGCAATCACGGGAAGTCCCCTGCGGACCGCAAGGCGCCGCAGGGGATGAACCGCTCCGGCACGTCACGCACGACAGGAAGAGGTGGTTCCATCGATGAGCACACGAGTCCTTATCACCGGCGGTGCAGGATTCATCGGCTCGCATCTTGCCGATGAACTGCTGGATGGCGGCTACGAGGTCCGTGTCCTCGACAGCCTCGTGCCGCAGGTGCACGGCCAGGCCGACGGACCGCCCGCCTACCTGTCGCGGGAGGTCGAGTTCATCAGGGGCGACGTCCGCGACAAAGACGCCGTGCGTCGCTCGCTGGAGGGCGTCGATACGGTCTTTCATCTGGCCGCGGCGGTCGGCGTCGGCCAGAGCATGTACGAGGTCCAGCACTACACGAGCGTCAACACGCTGGGCACCGCCGTGCTGCTGGAGACCTTGCTCGACCGTTCGGTTCGCAAGCTCGTCGTCGCATCGAGCATGAGCATCTACGGCGAGGGATTGTATCGGGATTCCGCGGGCCGGCTCATTCAACGGATTCGACGAGCCCCCGCGCAGTTCCGCCTGGGTCACTGGGACCCGCTCGACGGCGACGGCGGACCGCTGGAGCCGATCGGGACCGACGAGGACAAGCAGCCGGACCTGTGGTCCGTGTACGCGCTGGGCAAGTACGACCAGGAGCAGATGGCGTTGATGATCGGGCGGACCTACGGCTTCGACGTGACGGCCCTGCGGTTCTTCAACGTCTTCGGGCCCCGGCAGTCGCTGTCGAATCCGTACACCGGGGTGCTGGCGATCTTCGCGTCCCGACTGCTCAACGACAAGCCGCCCCTGATCTTCGAGGACGGCCTGCAACGCCGTGATTTCGTGAGCGTGCACGACGTCGCCCGAGTCGCGAGAAAGGTCCTGGAGAGCCCGGACGCCGGCGGGCACGTGATCAACGTCGGCAGCGGCCGCAGCTACACGATTCAGGACATCGCCCGCCAGACCGCCCAAGTGCTCGGCAAATCGATCGAGCCGGTCGTCAACGGCAAGTACCGCACCGGCGACATCCGGCACTGCTTCGCCGACATTTCGAAATGCA
>JBDKUU010000317.1:0-13401 GCA_039679525.1 Phycisphaerales bacterium
TCGACGCGGTCTTCGCCTCCTGGAACGGCAGGCGAGCCATCGCCTACCGCCGGATCGAGAACATCCCGGACGAGTGGGGCACCGCGGTGAACGTGCAGTCGATGGTCTTCGGCAACATGGGCGAAGATTCCGCCACGGGCGTGGCCTTCTCCCGCAACCCGGCCACCGGCGACCCAGCGTTCTACGGCGAATGGCTGGTCAACGCCCAGGTCGAGGACGTCGTGGCCGGCATTCGGACGCCGAACCCGCTCAACGAGGCGACCAAGAGCGAGCAGAACAAGAATCTGTCTTCCCTCGAGACCGCGATGCCGAAGGTCTACAAGGAGCTCGACGGCATCCAGAAGAAGCTCGAGAAGCACTATCACGACATGCAGGACATCGAGTTCACGATCGAGAAGGGTCGGCTGTGGATGCTCCAGTGCCGTGTCGGCAAGCGAAACGGCCCCGCCGCCGTCCGCATGGCCGTGGACATGGTCAAGGAAAAGCTCATCAAGAAGGAAGAGGCCGTCACCCGCGTGACCCCCGCCCAGCTCGAAGAGCTGCTGCACCCGATCATCGACCCGAAGGCCGAGAGCACCCAAAAGGTCCTGGGCAAGGGCCTGCCCGCCGGTCCCGGCGGCGCCACCGGCCAGGTCGTCTTCACCGCCGGCGAGGCGGTCGCCTGGGCGAAGTCCGGCAAGAAAGTCATCCTGGTCCGCGAGGAAACCATCCCCGAGGACGTCGAAGGCATGCGAGCGGCCCAGGCCATCCTGACGGCCCGCGGCGGCATGACCAGCCACCCGGCCCTCGTGGCCCGCGGCTGGGGCAAGTGCTGCATCGTCGGCTGCGGCGCCCTCCACGTCGACCTGGCCAAGAAGGAATTCAGCATCGGCGGCTCCACCTTCCGTGAGGGCGACTGGATCACCCTCAACGGCACCAAGGGCGCCGTCTACGGCGGCCAGCTCCCGATGATGGACGCCGGCGAAGAGAACAAGGTCCTCATGGAGTTCCTCAAGATCTGCGACAGCGTCAAGCGTCTCGGCGTCCGCACCAACGCGGAATCCCCCGCCGACGCCGCCAAGGCCCGCGCCTACGGCGCCCAGGGCATCGGCCTGTTCCGCACCGAGCACATGTTCTACGGCAAGGGCAGCGATGAGCCGCTCTTCATCCTCCGCAAGATGATCATGTCCAAGACCGTCGAGGAGCGCAAGAAGGCCGTCGACGAGCTGTTCCCCTACGTCAAGAGGGACATCAAGGGCACGATGGAAGTCATGGACGGCCTCCCGGTCGTCGTCCGCCTGCTCGACCCGCCTCTGCATGAGTTCGTCCCCCAGGACCCCGCCAAGCAGCAGGCTCTGGCCCAGTCGCTGGGCATCACCATGGAAGATTTCACCAGCCGGGCCGAAGGTCTCCACGAGAGCAACCCCATGATGGGACACCGCGGCGTCCGCCTCGGCATCACCTATCCCGAGGTCACCGAGATGCAGGCCCGCGCCCTCTTCGAGTCGGCCGCCGAGCTGCTCAAGGAAGGCAAGAAGCCCTATCCCGAGCTGATGATCCCCGTCGTCTGCGACGCCAACGAGATCAAGCAGCAGCGGGAAATCATCACGAAGGCCTACAAAGAGACCTGCGCCAAGTTCGGGATGAAGAAGATCAAGCACATGATCGGCACGATGATCGAGATCCCGCGAGCCGCGCTGCTCTCCGGCCAGATCGCCGAGGTCGCCGAGTTCTTCAGCTTCGGCACCAACGACCTGACCCAGATGACCTTCGGCTTCAGCCGCGACGACATCGGCGGCTTCCTCCCCGACTACGTCAGCCAGGGCATTCTCCCGAACGACCCGTTCCAGACCATCGACCAGACCGGCGTGGGCGAGCTGATCAAGTTCAGCGTCGAGCGCGGCCGCAAGGCGAACAAGGATCTGGAAATCGGCATCTGCGGCGAGCAAGGCGGCGAGCCGGCCTCCGTGGCCTTCTGCCACAGAGTCGGCCTGGATTACGTCAGTTGCTCCCCCTTCCGCGTTCCGATCGCTCGGCTCGCGGCGGCCCAGGCGGCGGTTGCGAAGAAGTAATCGCCCGCAACAGCGATTGTTGCTGTTGACAACGCCGGGCCATGCAGTAGAATATCAAGGTGCGCCGTCGGTCGCGGCGGCGCACCTTGTTCTTTCAGCCGGCCCCTCCGGCTGGATCGTGGTGGAAGTAGCTCAGTTTGGATAGAGCATTGGATTGTGGTTCCAAGGGTCGAGGGTTCAAATCCCTTCTTCCACCCTTCCCTCTTTTTTCCCCACCCTCCGCATACGCTCCCTGCGCCGATCGCACGCTCGGAGGCGGGAGCCCAGGGGCGTGGAAGCGTAGATGCGTGGGAGCGTAGATGCGTAGATGCGTTCAGAAAGAAGCCATTGGCGTCTCTCCTCTTCCCAACGCTCCAACGCGACGTCTCGCCGCCCCTGACAGGCCGTAGGCGGCAGGCTGTAGACTGGAGGGAACTGGGAACCGACAACCGAGACCTGGCAACTGCGCAGCGGCTCACCGCCCGGATCCGACCGTCCCTCCTCCTGACGTTCTCGCCTTCCTCTCGTCCGACTCTGCGTCTCCGCGTCTCCGCGTCTCTGCGCGAGGCAAGATCTTCCCTGTTGTCGGCATCTCGAATTTGCGACGGGCGGAAGGACCGGACCGATCCGGATTCCGCCGCAAGCGGCGGGAGTTTTCCGCTTTGAAGCCACCAGCAAAACGGGTGCTCCGCACGCCTGATCCACAATCCGCACACTCACAACCGAGCGTCTCGCTCGCATTCCAAGCCGAAGGCTCCGATGACGGGCGGATGATCGTTCACCCCTACCCGGCAGGACTGCTTCGGTCGTACCTTCGCCGATGACCCAATGCAGGGGAATGTGGATTCAGCCCCGCTCCTGTCCCGGGAATGTGAAATGTGTACGCGCTGGCACCGAATCCCGAACAAGCATGGGCGACGCGACAGCCGTAGGGTGGGGCTCGCCCCACCGTCTTCTCTTCTTCAAAAAGCGCTTCCACGCTTCTACGCGGCGTCCCGCCGCCCCCCCGTTCGTAGTGACGCCGCGAGGCGTTATCTTGCAGGCCAAATCTCAATTCACGCGTTCTGCGTTCACGATAGAGGAAGGGGCCGGACCGATCCGGATTCCGCCGCAAGCGGCGGGAGTTTTCCGCTTTCAAGCCGCCAGCGAAACGGGTGCTCCGCACCCCTCACGCCCGATCCGCACAGTCGCAGGCGAGCGTCTCGCTCGCGTTCCGCGTTTCAAGTCGAAAGCTCCGATGCGCGGGCGAACGATCGTTCGCCCCTCCCCCACATGACCGCTTCGGCCGTGTCTGCCCGGCCCGACAGGGGATCCGTAGACGCCCTCAGCACCTTCGCCTGTACGTTGACGGACGGGCATCCGACGGATATCATTGAATAAGGACGATTGAATCAGGGGACAGCCGAACGCCATGTACGAGAGGCGCCGTCGCCGATAAGAATAGGTGGCCTCATGAAGTTGGAAGAGAAGACGGCTCTGGCAGAGTTGAAGCGGGTCTTGCGCGAGCGGTGGGCGGCGATCTCCGTGGTCGTCTACGGCTCCAAGGCCCGAGGGGATGATACGCCGGACTCGGACATCGACGTCATGGTGGTGCTGGAAGACTACACGCCCGAGATCGAAGCCGCCGTAGACGAAGCGGTGTACGAGATCAACCTGGCTCACGACTGTCTGATCTCCATCGTGATCTTCAGCCGGCGGGAGTTGGAGGAAGGACCGCTCGCGGAGTCGCCGCTCTACAAAGGGATTCTGGTGGAAGGGGTGCCGGTTTGACGGCCGGCAAGACGTGAGAGTCTCGCCGGCGCCTCTGCCTGCCCAGTCCGTTCCTCCGTTCGTAGTGACGCCGCAAGGCGTTATCTTGCAGGCCGGATCTCAACGCACGCGTTCCACATTCAGGATAGCGGAAGGGGCCGGACCGATTCGGATTCCGCCGCAAGCGGCGGGAGTTTTCCGCTTTGAAGCCACCAGCAAAACGGGTGCTCCGCACGCCTAATCCGCCATTCGCACACTCGCAGGCGAGCGTCTCGCTCGCCTTCCAAGTCGAAAGCTCCGACGCACGGGCGAATGGTCATTCGCCCTACCCGCCAGGACCGCTTCGGTAGCGCCTTCGCCGATGACCCGATGCGGGGGGAATGTGAATGCGGCCCCGCTTCTGTCCCGTGAATGTGAAATGTGTACGGGCTGACTCCGAATCCCTCGTTATCCCGGGAGGTAAGGAGAGACCAACTTCCGAACCAGCTTGACGAGTTCGATGACATGCTCAGGACGCACCACCACCCGCTGGCCCACCCCGTACTGCGTGTCGCCGCTTCGCTGGATGTACTGCTCGTCAACGATGCCCTCCTTGTGAGCGAGCAGATGTCGCCGATGGAAGAGGATCTTGAGGCGTGCCAGCTCGGTTGGCGAGAGAACATCATTGTAGGCGGGGCATCCGATGGCCTTCCACAGGTCGCTGCCGTCTGGCAATCGCTGGAAGACATTCTGCGGCAGCTTCTGAGGTACGTTCGGCTGAGCGAGATAGCGTTCCTCCATCAGTCGCTGAAACGCGACTACGGCGTCGGTCACGCCGCTTTCGACCATTGAACGGCGTGTCAGTTCAGCCGCATCTTTGTCGGTCTGGGCCACGGCCTGAACAACACGGTCGAGGTGCTCGATCTTGGCCTCGATCTTTGCCATTGCGTCATTGAACATACGAACGGCGGAACTATGCCCGCACTTTGGACAAAAGAATGCACTTCCAACAACCGCGAAGTGTGCTCCGCACTGCTCGCAGGCGATCTTGAGTTGCATCTCCTCGGCGGCTTCAAGCGGGACGAGCGAAGAAACGTGTGTCGCCCCCTTGTACTCAAGCGACATCGAGATGAACCCGCCACGTGGTTGCCGCGCATTAAAGGCATTAAAACTGCGGGCATCTTGCGCGATGGCCTGGCCAATCCGCGCGGAGAGATGACGCTGGACTTGTTGTCTTGCCTGTGCGAGGTGCTCCTTGGTCCAGAAACTACTGGCGGGCGCGAGCACGCCGCACAACGGACAGTGCATCTGCTTGCCCTCAAAGCTGTCGCCACATTCGCCAGCGACCACTTTGAACTGGAACAGGCATTCCTCATTGGGACATTCGCGGTCAGAATACCCATCGGCATCGGTGTTGACAGGCAGCCGAACCGGCTCTCGCTCCATTCGCTTTAGTTCTCGGATCAGGTCATCGAACATATTGCATCCACCTATTCGGTATTCACTACGAACTCGGCGGTCCAGCCACAAGCGATTATCGGGATTCTGGGAGGGAATGTCAAGACCTGTGGGACGCCGCGTGGGGGCGTGGAAGATAGGGAGAAACCTCGCCAAGACGCCAAGACCGCAAAGGCTTGTGCACTTGTTGCTGCCTGCCCTCAATCCCCCATTCTCCCTTGGCGTTCTTTGCGTCTTGGCGAGACAACAGTTTTAGTTGCGGCTCGAGGCCTCGATGGGCTCTCCATGGCCTCCGTCCATTCGGGGACACGTTACTCATGTTGCTTTTCAATGGGGTATGACGCCCCTGACTACCCGCACTACGTACCTGTCTCTGGCACAATGCGAAAAACCCCAGGGGTCTGGGGACGGAGTCCCCTGTCTTTCGAAGGTTATTGCGCTATCGGATCGGCCGTCATGCCTCGGAATGACTCTGTTGTGCTTGGGGTGTCAATGCGCCTCGCAGGACTTTTACCGTATCCTGGGCAGGACGTAAACCGTGATCTCTTTTTCAGAGGTTTCTTCGCCGTCAAAGACGAACGTCACCTGATGGCTGCCGATCTGCTGCGGGCTGGGCCGCCACAGGACGTAATCGTCGCCGTCCTTTTTTCTCAGTCTCATCCCCGAAGGATGAGGCCTCTTCAGGCGGACGCTGCACTTTCGCGGAGGGTCGACCTTGATCATGTAGATGTTGTCCGTGGCTTTTCGGTTGGGGCCATCGTTGATTTCCAGGGAGACCTTGCCCTCCTTATTCACGGCGACTTCATTGGCTACCAAGGCCAAAGCGCTGTCTTTGGCGCGGAGCAGATGGGGCAAGGATATGCTCGCGAGTAGAACGATGAAGGACATCACGACCAGGAGTTCAAGGAGAGAGAAGACCCTTCGTTCCATGTGCAGCCCCTTAACACTGCGGCCGGGTTCGTCATATCCGGCTCATCTGGGCAAAGCCAGACAAGCCCCACACACGATACACACACTTGCAGAGATGGCACACAACAGAAATCCGCCGCATCTATGTTAGACGAACGGAGTCAGAGAAGTCAAAGGAATTAGAGGCGTCACATGAGGGTGCATGACCGTTTCCGCGACGGGGTCGGTCGAATCGGATCGCGGGGCAAAAGGAAGGGACGGACAGATCCGGAATCCGCCGGCCCGCCGCTGCGCGACGGGCCGGCGGGCATTTTTCGCATTGGGCCAGCAGCATGATGCCGGCAGAGCCCGGTTCGGCGGTTTGGACGGTGCCGCTGGCTTGGCGAAATCGCCACTTGTCTATCATGCCCCTGGCCCAAAGCGCAAAATCTCGGGGGTCCGGGGGCAGCGCCCCCGCTCTTGGGCGCCTTCAATGCCCCGGATTTCGACAGGCCGAAGATGTGTAGAACGGGATTTCGAGGGGATTTCGAGGGTCGGCCCTTATTTTAATCTTTTGCGCGTTCTCTGCCACAGTCCCCCTTCCGCCGCAGTCCCCCTTCGGATCTCTGTCCGCATGGGCTCAAGCCCATCCTACGAGAACGGCCTTCTGCGGCGGGACGCCGCGTGGAAGCGGATAAGAGTGGAAGCGTTCGAAGAGAAGACGATGGGGCCAGCCCCACCCTACCGCGTTGCCCTTGCGTGGTTCTAATCTGCCTAATCGGCGGCTGACTGCTCTGTTCCTTCGTGTCTCTTCGTAGCCTTCGTGGTGAAACAGCATCGACGAGAACGCGTGGGTTGAGAACCCACCCTACGAAGATAACGCCTTGCGGCGTCACTACGAACGAAGAGCCGTGCGGCGGGGTGCCGCGTAGTTGTCGGTTCCTGGTTGCCTGCGGCCTGCAACCTGCCGCCTACGGCCTGCCACGATCGCCGCGTGGGAGCGTATAAGCGTAGAAGCGTTGGGAACGGGGGAAAGCCTCCGGCCGGACTCTTCTTAAACGCATCTACGCTTCTACGCATCCACGCTTCTACTTTTTCAGCCGAATTGTCCGCCGACAATCACTACCCCTGTGAAGACAAGGAGTTATGAACGTGGAAAAACATGATTGTTTGTTCTCTTTTCTGTTGACACATAGACTTGGTTATTCTACCATGATGCGTGTGACGGCCCGATCGAGTCTTGCGAGCGACGGGTCACGAGCCACGAGTCACCTGGCACAAGCGAGATGGAAAGGGAGGAACATGAAGACAAGGAACAGCCGCCGCATCGCAGGGGCGACGCATGCGTTGCCCGCACGAGAGAATCAGCGTCCGCCCAAACAGAACCAGGCGGGCGCCGATAGCTGGGAGAAGCCGGGCGCGCCCATTCCTCCGGTGCCGTGCAGCGTCAAGCCTTCGCCGCGGCTTCGGCTGCCGCCGATCGACAGCGACGTGTGGCCCGCCGGGTGCCGGGGACGATTGTGGGACTGGTCGATCGCGCGGTTCTACGTCCGGCGGTGCCAGTTGTGCGAGCATGCGTGCCGGCCGCCCGAGAGCCGCCGACAGAGAGAGTCTGCGGCGTTTCTGCCCCCCACCCTGCTGTGCACGGAGCATCCGGACAGCCCCGGGCAGTTGCGCGACGTCTGGCCCACCGGGTGGTGCCGGAACTTCCGGCCGGTTCGCGTGGAGCGGCCGCGGGCCCGGCGGCGGCGCGAGAACGTCGACGAGCGGCTGGTGGACTGGAGTTCGCCCGTCTACAAATGCTACGAGGGCTCGCGGCGGATCAGGCTGTCGAACGACCGCTTCGTGATCGTGGACCCCGAGGACTACGAGGAATTGAGCCTGTACAAATGGTGCGCGTGCAGCAAGCGAGGCGGGATGGTGTACGCGATGCGGCGAGACAAGAAGGGCCGGACCATTTACATGCACCGCCAGATCGCCGGGGCGAAACGGGGCTTGACCGTCGATCACAAGAACTGCCGGATCTGGGACAACCGGCGGTGCAATCTGCGGCTGTGCACGCAGCGGCAGAACCAGATGAACAAGGGCCCGCACGGCGGGACGTCGGGTTTCGTGGGCGTGTACCCGCGCGGCGACCAGTGGGAGGCGGGGATCACCTCGCGCGGCAGGCACTACTACGTGGGGCGATTCGACGATCCGGTCTCGGCGGCCAAGGCCCGCGACCGCAAGGCGTTCGAGCTGCACGGGGAGTTCGCGTATCTGAATTTTCCCGAAGACTACGGCCGGTGAGAACGGCGGCGGGACGCCGCGTAGAAGCGTGGGAGCGTAAAGACCGGATGCGGCCGCCGGAGCAGGTGACGGCTGAACGCATCGAAGCACCCTCGCCTCCCCCCTTTCACAGACGGGGCCCGTGACTCGTTTTGTCGCTTCACGCTTCACGCGGCCCGCTTCACGAAACCACGGCCGTGGCCCTATGGACGCCCCTGCGGCGTGCCCCCCCCCAGCGTCAGCCGCGACGTGGGCCGATAATTATTTTGTTTTTCGAACAATTCCCTGTCCGGAAAAGCCTTGACCCGTGTCCTATAGTGTGATAGCATCATGATTGGTTGGATCATCCATAATCATGGTGGGGATACCTTGATGATGTCGCAACACACAGACTCATAGACAAAGGCAAGTTCTTTTCGCATCTTGCCTGGCCAAGGCTGGGCCGGGCCGTCTTCAGAGGGGGGACCCTCGACGATTCCGCATGGAAGCACGCGATGCGGCCTTTCCGGGAGCATTCTGCCGGGAGCCGCCGCGGGAAGACTCTGCGCCGGGCCTGACGCCGCGAGAGCACAACGCGCGTTGTCCCCCGCAGTCGGCTTGAACAGGCCGAACGGCGTCCGGATGCGATTCGTCCCGCCGGGATCGCGGGAGAAAGGGGGTTGATGGAGCAATGAACATCTTGTGGGCAAGGAAGACTCGGGAGCACACAGATCGGGGTGTTCCCCTCGACAGAATGCCCGAACTACGTCACGTGCCCGGCGTAGTCACAGCAGCGGGTCAACTCGACCGCGGTTGGCAAGGGCCACGACACGCCGGATCGCGAGCAGGCAGGTCCGGAACCGTCGTCGCAGCACGAGGATGCCTGTTGGAGGCCGGCTTGGGCCCGCAAACGCCCCGCCGGTGAAATCCCGCGCAGCTCCCGAAGAGGCCTTGTGAGCCTCCGGAGCGAGGGTTGGATGAAAGGATGAAGGCGATGAAAAGAGTATTGTTTGCAGCCGTGGCGGCCGCTCTGCTGGCCGCGTGCGCCCGGGCGGGCGAGATCAAATATCACGAGTGGCCGATGGCGCCGATTCCCCAGGAAGTCACGACCATCCCGGTCACGATGGACATCGGCTACTGGGTTCGCATCAAGGACCAGGACAATCTGAAGATCGTGCTGTCGCAGGATTCGATCCACACGTACTCCGGCTGCACGTCGATGGTCGTCGAAACCAACAGCAACCTGACGTTCTCCGCGACGATCACGAAAGTGGCCAAGGACGGCAACGCCATCGTCCCCGGCGACTACTCCACGAGCGTCAGCCCGGCGAACCTCGACGCCCCCGGCGGCACGCTCAGCGTCTGCGCGAAGTTGACGAACGCCGATCTGAGCAAGGTCCCCGGCGGCAGCAAGAACGTGCACGTGGCGAACGTGACGGTGAAGGTCGTGCCGAGATCGTACTGATCGCTTCGCCTGACGACGCTGCGAATCGCGAGCCGATCACGTCGAGTCACGGGCGGTTCGCGACGACCGAATCACCTAACCGCCAGGAAGGAGAGTCGGCGGAACACCGTCGGCTCTCCCTTCCCCTTTTCGCCGAGAGAACACACGCACAATCGAGGGCGACCTGTTTGTAGTGTGCCCGTCAGGGCATATCGGGATCAGTTTGAAGTGTGAAGTGTCACGTGGGAAGCAAGAGCAGACGCATCTCGAGCCATCCCTCTTGCGGCTTCAAGCTTGAAACTTCACACTCTCCAAGACAACACCTTGCCGCGTCACTACGGACCAAGCCCGGCGTCCTGGTTTCTACGACCCTCGGTCACACAGACTCCGGATGCCCGAGAACATGCGCGGACGCGGTTCCTCCCCATCGGGATTTCCCTCTTGCATCGCCCGCCCCCGCGGCGCACAATGCCGGCTTTGATTTGAATCGGTACGACAAACACGGACGCAAGGAAAGGGATCATCGTATGTCCAGGTCGATCATCCAATGGATTGTCGTGGCTGCCCTGCTCTGCTCTCTCGCCGGCGGTTGCGCCCGCGAGCGTCGACGGGAGTTCGCACAGAGGGCCGCGGACCTCAAGACCCAGGTGCAGGTGCTCCAGCAGAGAGTCGACTCGCAGGAGAAGCGGATCGAGAGACTGGAGGGCCAGGTCGCCGAACTCAGCAAGAACCGCTAGTCCCGTGCAGGGGACCTGAATCACGAGACACGCGGAAGGCGCCGCAGCGTCGGTCCCGGCACCGACTTTCCTGCGGATGACGCAATACGTGCCGCATGCCGCCGACGGGCGAGCCGGGTCTCCTCTGACGCATAACGCGCGACGCATTCCGCAAGACGATTCTCAAATCGAAAGGAGTCCATCATGAAAGCCGCCCATTTCCGCATACTGATCGCGGTCGTCTCGATCCTTCTGCTCGGCTGCCAGAACGAGCAGCGGACGCGACCCGTGCCCCACAGGGGAACGATCGAGAAGGAAGTGAAGGCCCAGTTCGACCGGCTCATCGCGGCCGTCAACGAGAAGGACGCCGAGGCCTGGTCCCGATTCTACAGCCAGGACGCTTTCATCTCGGCCATTGCGGGCACGGACTACTACGCGACGCGCAGCGCCTGGGTCGACACGATCGCCAAGCACTTCTCGACGAGAGAGCGGCAACACGTCGAGCCGCTTCAGGTTCGAGTCACGGCCCTGGCCCCCGATCTGGCCCTGATGACCAGCGAAGAGAAAGCGGAGATGTGGTCGAAGGGTGAGCACGCCGCACAGAAGCACGTCTTCACCATGCTCTGGAAGAAGGAGCCCGCCGGCTGGAAGATCCTCCACTCGCACGAATCGTACGAATGACCGAAACCCCAAATTCCGAAACGGCCCATCCGACAGGCGGCGGCGTTTCGGTCATTCAGGTTTTCGTAATTTGGATTTGTTTCGGATTTCGAATCTCGTGCTTCGAATTTCGACTCGGCTCCGCCTTGTCACAATGCTTCTGCCAACCTGCCTCGGAAAGGCGTCTTGGAAGAGTCGCCCTGCCTCTCAGCGGCCGCGTTTGGGCGGTCCGGCGTAGGGCGGCCGACCGACGAAGACGCCGTTGCCGCCGGTGCCGAGGTAGAGCTGTTCGGGATCGTGCGGATCGACCGTGATGGAGCTGATGTGCAGGGATGTCGGCTGGTCCGGCGTGCTCCACGTCGCGCCGCCGTCGTATGTCACGCAGATCCCGCTGCCGGTGGACTCGTCGTGGTAGGGATGATCGGTGAGCCCGGCGTAGACGACGTCGGCGGAGCGAGGGTCCGCGGCCAATCCCATGACGAAGTCGTCGGTGAGGATGTGGCGCCAGGTGACGCCGCTGTCGTCGCTGCGATAGACGCCGCCCTGGTAGCTTCGCCCGCCGATGTAGCTGTCGCGCGACGCCAGATAGAAGCGCGAGGGATCGCTCGGGGCCGACAGAAGCCGCTGCACGTCGGTCACAGCCAGATCGCCGCTGATCCGCTGCCAGGAGCGTCCCGCGTCAACGGTGCGGAACACAGCGCCGGGATTCGTTCCATCGTCGCTCAGCGCGCACCACCACCGGCCCGAACGCACGGGATCCACGATGAGGCCGCGCACGTCCCGATGGGGCAGGCCGTTGTTGCGCGGCTGCCAGAGGCGCCCGCCGTCCTCGCTGAAGTAGACGCCCTGCTTGTCCGCGGCCGCGACGAGGCCTCCGCCGGCGTCCATACGGAGCACGCGATGGGGCACGCCGGGCAGCCCCCCCGCCGCAGTGCCCACGGTGGTCCAGGTGTCGCCGCTGTCGTAGGATTCGGCAATCACGGCGACCGAGCCGTTGCCGAAGCTGCCGCAGCAATGCTCGGCGTTGGCCCGGTCGAAGACCAGCGAGTAGCAGTTGCGCTGCATCGCGGAGGGCGTTATGCCCTGGATGCTCCGGCGGAAAGACTCGCCCCCATCCTCCGAGATCAGCAGGCCGATGTCCAGGTAGCAGAAATAGAGACGCTTCGGGTCGGCCGGGTGAACGACAACGTTGACGACGCAGGTCGTCTCCAGCCCGATCCCCTGAAACCGTCCGTCCGGGAGCATCCGCGTGTAGATCTGCCGCCAATGTCGGGCGCCGTCGATCGTCTTATAGACCTTGCCCGAGGTTCCGAAGTAGAGCGTCTCGGGATCAAACGGCGACATGCTCAGGCACTGCACGTCAGGGCCCCAGAAGGTGATCCACCCGTCCTCCGTGTTCCCGCCGATCCCTCGATGCACGGTGTCGGCCCAGGTTTGGCCGCCGTCGGTCGTCTTGTAGATATCCGCGTTGACCCAGGAGCAGCCGCCGACGTACACGACGTCCGGATTGTCCGGATGCACGACGAGCCGATCGTAGTTGGCGGTCATTTCATTCGCCTCGCCGGGCTTGCCGACGGACCGAGGGAGCCCTTGCGTCCGCGGCGACCAGCTCCGTCCGCCGTCGACGGACTTGTAGACGCCGCCCTGCCACGGCTGCTCCCCGGGCTTGGCCCACAGGGTAAGATACACGACATTGGGTTCTCCGCGGCAGAAGGCGACCCGCCGCACGCGCGAGTGCGGAAGCCCCGCGACATTCAGAGTCCAGCCACGGCCGCCGTCTTCGCTGCAATACAGGCCGTACTGGCACGCCAGCAGGAGCCGGCGGCTGTTCCGCGGATCGATCGCCAGGTCCATCACAAGAGCATCGGCCGGGAGGCTGCCCGGCGCGTTGACCAGCGTCCAATGGCCGCCGCCGTCGAGCGTCTTGTAGACGGAGCCCTTGCCGAACTGCTGCCATCGGGGTCGGCCGATGCCAGCGTAGAGGATCGCCGGGCTTCGCGGGTCGATGGCCAGCGCGCCGATCGGGGCCGACCAGTCCCATCGATTCGTCGGCGGAAATCCCTCGCGCAGCCACTGCCACGTCGCGCCCCGGTCGGTGGACTTGTGCACGCCGCTCTGGCAGCCCAGGTAGATCACGTCGGGGTCCAGCGGATCGG
This sequence comes from Phycisphaerales bacterium, assembly GCA_039679525.1. Classification (GTDB taxonomy): domain Bacteria; phylum Planctomycetota; class Phycisphaerae; order Sedimentisphaerales; family Anaerobacaceae; genus PLanc-01. Next base: position 13,328 of record JBDKUU010000317.1, read on the forward strand.
GAACGATGCACTCGACGAAATCGTCCCGCAATCCGCGGTTGCTGATCGTGTAGCCGGCGCCGCCGTCTGTCGAG
>JBDKUU010000318.1:0-1821 GCA_039679525.1 Phycisphaerales bacterium
ACCATGGCGACGAACCGCAGCCTCTCGTTTTCGCGATTCGCGATATCGCCGGCCATGTTGTTGAACGTCCGCGCCAGGGCGCCGAGCTCATCGTCGTAGAGGATCGGGGCCGTGGCCGAGAAGTTGCCCTGGCCGAAGCTGGCGGCCGCGTTGGTTACGGCCAGCACCGGGCGTACGATCCGCCTGAGGAGATTGACGGCGCCGACGACCAGGAGGCCGGCCGTGCCCACCGACAGAGCCACCATCCAGTAACTGATGGTGCGGTGCAGGTCGTTGGCGGCCTGGATGGAATCCTCCATCTGCTGCTCGTTCTGTGCCCGGAAGTCGTTGACCGAGCTCAGAAAATCGTCGAGAGCCCGCGTTTCCGCCTCGACGGTTTCCGCCGTGGAAGGAGCGGGCGCCTGTTGAAAAAGGGGAAGCTGCTTCTGAATGCGGGCGGCCGCTTCCTGTTCCTGCGGCGTGGTTATATAGGGGGAGAGGTCCGAGGCGATCTGCCTGGCTACGTCCAGTTGTTCCTGACTGCGCTGGCGATGATAGTCCTGGCCGGTGGCTTCCCAGAGCAAATCCTCGTGGTTGTGGGCGAGCAAAGCGAGCTCCAGCTTCCGGGCGGCGTCGAGGGCCCTGATGTCCATGGCCACGCGGTCGTCGATGGCGGAGAGTTGAGCCTTTGCGGCAAACCATCCGAAGACCAGGACGGACCAGGCCACCAGGATGCTGCCGCCCCAGAGCACGATGAGCATGCGAATGCTCACGGGCGAAACAGAGAACCGTGCGAGCTTCATTCTATTCCCTTATTGTCGTATCGTCCGTCAGACTGACTGACCGACCGACTGAACCGGAAAATCGATGCAACGGGCCCTCCCAGTCCTACTACGTCGCAGAGCCTCGATTGGGTCGCTTTCGCAGGGTTTGTGAATGGGTCGCCCCTGCACTGGATTCCCCGGCGACATGTCTGTGAAGGAACCATAGGATGCAATGGACTTTGGGCTCCTCACTTCAAACTTGAAACTTGCCGCTTCCAACCTCCCAAGACAACGCCTTACGGCGTCACTACGAACCAAGCCCGTCGATCGCACAGACCCATGGCGACGCGGCGGCCGGGTTTCTCTTGACGAAGGGGGACTCGCCCGGATAGGATTATGGATATGGGAGGCGACGTTTCACCACGCGTCGCACCCCCATCGACTGACGAGGGCAACTGGAGGAATGAGAAGCGCGGCGTCATTCGCCTGAGACATCCACAGGCCCGGCCAATCCCATCGAAAACGCGGATCGCTGGTGTGTAACCGCAGATCCCTGTCGCCACGATGGGATTCCCTTGAAAAGGAGGCGTTCCATGAACAAAGCTTTCATCTGTCTGCTTTCCCTTGTGTTGCTGGCGGGCTCCGCGACCATTGCGAGAGGCCAGGAGAACCAGATCCTCAACGGCGAATTCGACAACGGCCTGGACTCCTGGGGTCAATACGGCACGGCGGGGTACACCGTGTCGGCGGTATCCGGCGCCCGCCTGTCGGGCCCCAATGCCGCATTGATGGACGTCACCGATGCATCCGCGTCCGTGACGAGCATCGGAATCGCACAAGACGGCATGAAATTCGAGAAGGGCAAAACCTATCCCGTCGGCGTGACGGCCAAAGCGGACAAAGAGCGGGAAATGGTCATTCTGATCCAGTTGTACAAGCCCGAAGTGCCCACCTGGGTCGACATCGTCATGGAGCACGTATCCCTCACCACGGAACCTCAGACATTCGTCTTCCAGTACACCCACAATGACGATTCCATGTCGGCCCATCCGGGGTGGGTCGCGACGATCTATCTCAT
>JBDKUU010000319.1:0-4325 GCA_039679525.1 Phycisphaerales bacterium
TGCTCGACTGGACGGGCGGCTCGTACGAAGTCGGCCTCTCGCAGAACCCGATCAACATCGCGAAGGTGACGCCCGTCGCGAACGGCCATCCAATCACGCGGGGGTGCGGCGGGTACATCGCCGAGGACGAATGGTACTTCGACATCCGCCTGCGGCCCAACGACGCCAACGTGGTCCCGCTGATGACGGGCAAGCTGCCGCCGCGAGACCCGCAGGACAAGGTCCTCTCCTGGGCCTACACCCGGCCCAACGGCGGCCGGGGCTTCGGCTTCACCGGCGGGCACTTCACGAAGAACTGGGAGATGGAGCCGTTCCGCAAGCTCGTGCTCAACGGCATCCTGTGGACGGCGGGGATCGAAGTCCCCGAGGGCGGCGTCGCGACCGTGCGGCCGTGGAAGTTCGTGACTATCCCGGACTTCGTGAACGCGGACCTCGCCTATCCGCAGCTCGGCTGGGAGGAAACGTTGGACTACGTGCTCAACGCCGTCAAGGCGGAGGACCCCGAGTTCGTGCTCGTGCCGGGCGACTTGATGATGGGCCACTGGCCGGACAAAGACTCGGTTGAGAAGTTCGCCGAAGTCTACTACGCGGCCTGGACCCAGCGAATGCAGGAGCACGGGCTGAAGTTCTACGCCGCGGTGGGCGATCATGAGATCGGCGGGGCGCCCTGGCCCGGGGAAAAGGCGAAACTGGTCAGCGCGTTCAAACGCCAGTTTCAGAAGAATCTCAACATGCCGCTCAACGGTCCGCTCAGAATGCGGGGCACGGCCTATTGGTTCATCCACGAGGACACGCTGTTCGCGGCCCTGGACGTGTTCGAGAAGGGCGCCGGGTCCCAAGGCGGCATCGTCCCGCAGGTCACGGGCGAGCAGCTCGAATGGCTCGAAGGCGTCATCAACGACAATCCCGGCGTCACGCACGTCGTGGTGATGGGGCACACGCCCGTTCTCGGCCCCATCCCGTCGGAGAGCTCGATGTACCTGTCCCTCGACGGCGGAAAGGACTCGCCTCTCTGGCAGACCCTCAAGAAGCACAAGACCGATCTGTACCTGTGCGGCGAGGTCCACGCGGCCTCTGCTCAAGCGGATGGCGTCGTCCAGATCGCCAGCGGCGGTCTGTTCGGCGCGGCGCCGAAGGTCAACTACCTGGTCGCGACGGTCCACCCGGATCGCATCGACGTCCAGGTCAAGGAGATCGCGATTACGAACGAGGGCGGCCGGCTCTGGCAGATGGGCGACGATCGTCCCTGCAAGACGGTGCGTCTCACCGACGAGGCAAGGCAAAAAGGTTTCGTCACCATTGGCACGGCGACAATCAGCCGGGGCGAGTCAGGCCCGACTCTGACCGACGCCACCGGCTGCCTGAAGCCTCGTTCGTAGTGACGCCGTAAGACGTTATCTTCGTAGGTCGTGCGTCTCCGCACGACCTCTTGGGGCGAGCGGGGACGCTCGCCCTGCGCGGACCGCAAAGAATTCGCTGCTTTCCTCCAACAGCGGACTCTCCCTGCGCGTTATTATGGTAGACGGCTGAAAAGTGAGCTGGGATCCATATGCATGGCGCAAGAGGACAGGCGAGATTCAGTTGAGGACGCCGACCCGCCGGGACTGATGGACGTGTTCCTGCGTGAGCGGGAGCGTCTGATGCGGATCGCGGCCGGCATGGGAATGGCCCGGGCCGATGCGGACGATGTCCTGCAGGACGTGTCCATCCAGGTCCTCAAGAACGTCGATCGCTTCGAGCAGGAAAACGTCATGACGAAGTGGCTGATCACCACAACCGTGAACCATTGTCTCACAGAGCACCGCAAACGGTTTCGGCACAAGGCATCGCGGGTTTTGAGGCGCCGGCCGGACATGGCCGAGGGGCTCGCGGAAGGCGGCGGGGCGGATCGGGCGGGCCTCAGCGAGGAACTCGAAGCGGTCCGCCGAACGCTGGCAGAACTCGACTCGACGCTCCTGTTGGCGGTGGTTCTGCGGTACTTTTGCGACATGGACTCCGGCGAGATCGCCAAGACTCTGGAGTGGAATGCGTCAACGGTGCGAAGCCGATTGAGAGAGGCCCGGCTGATCCTGGCGGGCAAGCTTCTGCAACGAGGAATCGAACGATGAACGGACCCTGCAAAGAATTCGAGGACAGAATCGTCGATTACGTAGATGGCGAGCTGCCCGAGGCGGAGGCTCAGGCGGTGACCCGGCATCTGGCGGCTTGCGAACCATGCCGGCGGACCGCCGAGGCGTTGACGCGGTCCCTCGGTTTGGCGAAAGTCCTCTGGTCCGACAATCTGGACGACAGGGAAGCATCGACTCAGTCGGCGTCTGTGCCGAGATTCCATCGCATCCGAGTCTACGCGGTCGCGGCGAGCGTCCTCATCGCGGCTTCGGTCCTTGCGTTCACGTTCTCCAATCACTTTCTGTCGCGATCGCCCGTCAGTTTCGATGTCGTTGAGCAGCAGGTGACTCGTGCGGGCACGGCTGCGGAACTACTGGCCGCCACGCGTCTTGTCGCTCAATGTGAAGGCACGGAATCCATCGTGGAGCAACAATACTGTTATATTCTTCGCGAGTACGCCGACACGCCTGCGGCCGAAAGCATTCGGACCCAGTACGGTTCGCGTTTGGGAGGCACACAATGACGACGCACATAAAGATCTCCTTCGTGACGATTGCCGCCATCCTTGCGGGTTCTTCGATCATGGAGGCGAATGAACCGAACGATGCCGGCATCGCCGTCAAATTTGAAGTCGAATCGACGGGAATCGGACCGCTTTCATCGCGTCTCGCGGGATCTCGGGAGAACTTCGGCCCCTGGAGACCTGCCTATGCAGCCGGCGTTCCCTTGAAAGGACCGGGCCGGTATCTCTCCGTCATCGGTCTTCCCGGTGCACACGGATTCATCCGTTTTGCCATGGAGTACGAAGGGCTCTCCACGGAGCAAAAGCAATTCTTGCAGGCTACTGAGGGTTTGCTTAACGCCAATCGGGAGAGCGGCCCGGCTCCACAATATCGTGTCGGGGACGAGGGAGCCGACCGTCCCAGGCAACTCCTGTTGTACGCGATGACGATGGAGGATGCCAAGGCGATGGCGCAGGCGTACGTGCAGTTTGTCATGGGCCGGTGGCGTCGCGATATAGACGCGCAGGAGGGATACATCAGGGAGTTCAAAGGGGCGATCACCGCCGCGCAGGAGCGGATACGCGAACTCGAGAAGACCATCGGGAGTTCGGAGCAGACGCTCAACTCGTTGAAACAAAGACTCCCGTATCGGACGGAGAAAGAGGCGATGGAGGCGATTGCGGAACTCGATCGGATGCTCAACGCCGCCCAGGTGGATATTGCCGGCATTCGGTCGAGGATCAAGGCGATTCAGGATTATCAGACCGGCAAGTCACCTTTGGATGAGACAATCAAAGCGAAACTGCAGATCATGTTTGTCGAGGAATCCATCGCATTGCAGGGGGCAGAGGCACGAAAGAAGATGGCGACCCAGCTTCGCACGGATGCGAACGGATTTCTCGATGTGCAGCGGTCGCTCGTGAACGCCAAGCTGGAAACGGAGCAGCTTCAACAGAAGATCGCCGCTTCCTCGGACGAAATGCAGAAAGCCCAGTATCGCCTGGAGATGGTGATGGCGGAGAAACCGAAGTTTGGGGACTACGCGATTGCGATCTATTCTGTCGAGTGGGCTGCTGATGGGCAGACCCACTGACGGCTCAGCCTGCTGCGTGCTTGACTGTGCCGCGAGATGCTCGGATGAACGCGCCCCGGGCTTGGCTTCCCAACCGGCGTGCGGTATGATGGGGCCCCGGTGACATTCCACACGGCCGATGTCGTGTCGGAGTGCGTGTCACCTCTGCCAGCCGGGGCGGACTTGGATTGAAATGCCGGCCCGAAAGGAGACGCATCAGATGGGACGCTTCGGCCTCAAACACATCGTATGCCTGGGACTGATTCATTGCCTGGCGGCCGGCCTTTGGGCGGGGCCGTTCATGGGGGAGTATGAAGGCTCCTTCCATCCCGACCCGAAGGTGACCTTCAAGGCTATCGGCAAGGTCGTGCAGGAGGGCGAGGCCTTCTATCGCATCGTGCTCTATACGAGCCCCGAGACCCCGGTGACCGAGGGCGCCTATGTCGAGGTCTACGCGGTCGCCCAGGGCGACGAAGCACAGATCGTCGGCCGGTCAGGCGGCTACGATCTGGGCGGCCGAATCAAGGACGGCACGCTCCGCGCCCAGAGCGGATACGGCCAGTACTGGGAGCTCAAGAAGATCGAGAGCGGCTCGCCCCGGGCGGGCGTCAAGCCGCCGGAAGGGGCGGTGGTCCTGCTGG
>JBDKUU010000320.1:0-8271 GCA_039679525.1 Phycisphaerales bacterium
GGACCGGGCTCCAGCGGCGGCGGCAAAGTGTCTTATGGCAGCTATCAAACCCTCGGCGACCTGACTCTCGCTTTCCAGGGTCTCGAAGGAGCGACGGACTATCGCAGGCAGCTCGATCTCGACACCGCCATCGCCACGGTCAGCTTCCGCCGGGGCGACGCCACGTTCACCAGGGAGGTCTTCTCCAGCGCCGTCGATCAGGTCCTTGTCGTGCGGCTGAGCTGTGACAAGCCGAAGCAGATCCGCCTGATTGTGGACTTGAGACGCCCCGAGCGATTCGACGCCAGCGGCCAGGGCGAGGACGGCTTGATCATGACCGGGCAGATGGATGATGGCAAAAACGGAGACAGCGGAATCCGGTATGTTGTCCGTGTACGCGTAGTGGCCGAAGGCGGCAGGACAACCGCCATAGAGGATGGTCTTCTCATCACGGGAGCAGACGCCGTTACGTTGTTCTTGGCGGCCGGGACCGACTACAAGCTCCTGCCGCCTGACTACCGCGGCGGCGATCCCAAAGCAACCACCGCAGCGCAACTCACGGAAGCGATGAAGAGATCCTATCAAGATCTGAAAGACAGGCACGTGGCGGATCACCGCAGGCTCTTTCGACGCGTCGAACTCGATCTAGCCCCGAACAAGGAGGACATAAAGACGCCCACCGATGAGCGGCTCCGAGCCGTACGCAACGGCGCCGCGGACCCGGACCTGGAGGCTCTGTACTTTCAGTTCGGGCGGTACCTGCTCATCAGCAGCTCCCGGCCGGGCAATTTGCCGGCGAACCTGCAGGGAATCTGGGCCGACGGCGTTCAGACGCCGTGGAATGGCGACTACCACACGAACATCAACGTGCAGATGAACTACTGGCCCGCGGAGGTCTGCAATCTCGCCGAATGTCACGAGCCGCTGTTCGACCTGATCGATTCGCTGCGGCCCAGCGGTCGAAAGACGGCCAAGGTGCACTACGGCGCCGACGGCTGGACCGTGCACACGATCACGAACGTCTTCGGCTTCACCTCGCCCGGCGAGTCGCCCGGCTGGGGCCTGTTCCCCGCCGCCGGGGCCTGGCTCTGCCAGCACCTCTGGGAGCATTACGCGTTCGGAGGCGACAGGAAGTTCCTGGAGTGGGCCCGGCCGATCCTGTGGGAGTCCGCGAAGTTCTACCTCGACTTCCTTGTCGAAGACCCCAAGACCGGCAAGCTCGTCAGCGGGCCGGTGAACTCGCCCGAGAACTCGTTCATCACGCCCGACGGTCAGCGGGGCTCGCTCTGCATGGGGCCCGCGATGGATCAGGAGATCATCTGGGACCTGTTCACGAACGTCCTGGAGACCGCCAAGGTCCTCGGCATCGAGGATGATTTCGTCGCACGAGTCCGCAGCGCACGCGAACGGCTGCAGGGGCCGCAGATCGGCTCCGACGGCCGGCTGCTCGAATGGTCGCAGGAGTTCAAAGAGGCTGAGCCGGGACACCGCCACATGTCGCACCTGTTCGCGTTGCACCCGGGCCGGCAGATCTCGGTGACCGAGACGCCGGACCTGGCGACGGCCGCGAGGAAGTCCCTGGAGTATCGCCTCGCCAGCGGCGGCGGCCACACCGGCTGGAGCCGGGCCTGGATCATCAACTTCTGGGCCCGCCTGCGGGACGCCGAGAAGGCGCACGAGAACGTCGTCGCCCTGTTGTCGAAGTCCACGCTGCCGAACCTGTTCGACAACCATCCGCCCTTCCAGATCGACGGCAACTTCGGCGGCACGGCCGGCATCGCGGAGATGCTCCTGCAGAGCCACGCGGGGGAGATCCATCTCTTGCCCGCCCTGCCCGGCGCTTGGTCCGACGGCCGGGTCAAAGGCCTGCGGGCCCGCGGCGGCTTCGAAGTGGACATGACCTGGGCGAACGGAAAACTCGTGGAAGCAGCGATCCGGAGCGCACGGGATCAGCCGTGCAAGGTCCGCTACGGCGACAAGACCATCCAGATCGACGCCGCGAAGGACAAGGCAATCCGACTCAACGAACAGCTTGCGCAAGACTGAACAGCTCACATACGCCGAACAGGGTCGGCCCCTGCACGTAACACAGGCAGATGGCCTGATTGACAGGCTCATGCGCGGAGTCACCGCGTGAACGTCGGCCCTTTTGGGGGGTGTTGGATCGAGTTCTTATCGCAGGAGATGGCCTCAAGAAAACACCTCCTGCGAATCGATATTATCTGTAACCCAAACCGAGAGCGTGTGAAACTGCGCCCTTTAGTCAACTTGGATGGTTTGCGGTTGCCCCGCAACGAAAGGAGGATTGGCACAGAGAAGCACCCGAGTACTTGGGAGGAGGGGGATGACGCGATGGATCGAATGTTCATCTTCCTGAGGAAAGGAACACCATATGAAAAGGACTTCACTCTGGCTGGCGCTGCTGGCCTTGACGCCGGGCGTCAGTCAAGCCTGGGGTTACGGCTGCTGCGGGGTTCGCTACACGCCCTACGCCTTCACCTATCGTCATTCCGGCCTCGTCTCCGGCTGCGTCGATTACACGCCTTATGCGTTCACGTACCGCAATTCGGGCCTGGTCCCCGGCTACGGAACCTATTCAGACTCGTGCGGCGGCTACAGCTATTCGCCTGGGAACGTACGGGTCGGGCGATCGTTCGGCGGAGTCCGCGGAGGGCACGGCGGACGGTCGATGCCCCGCCACGCACAGGATACCCCTCGACCGCCTCGGCCGCAGGATGGGAGAGACATCATCCGTGGACACCTCCTGGCCAAGGGCATCGAATCCGCGAGCATCGATCGAATCCTCATGCTCGACGATCAGCTCATCAGCGTCGATTTCGTTCTGAAGGATCGCAATCTTCTGATCAAGTACTGGAACCCGGAGGCGATCAAAGCCCTGAACGCGCAGGCGGGACCCAGACAGAAGACTTACGAGAACTACCGCACGAGGTGGGCTGAGGTCGCCGCCCGGCACGAGCGAAACGGCGGTCAGGTCTATACCGTGGAAGCGTCGGACGCGCAGACGATCGTCGCGGCGTTGGACGCCTGCACCACGTTGGACGTCAAACCTCAGGCGGAAAACCAGACGGTTCTGTACGCCAGAGACTGACGGGAAAAGAAGCTAGGGCTCTCCGGGGCTGGGCTGCGACGGCGTCCAGCTTTCCGGATCGTTCCAAGTCGCGGCTGCGGCGGTGGGGTCCTCGATCGTCAGGGACTCGCCGCCGCCGTCCGTGGCCGGATACCACGTGTCGGCGTATCGAAACCTCAGGATCGCGGCTTCGAAAGGCGAAGGGAGCTTCAGGACGATCTCCTCGCCGCCGTTGCTCAGGCGACCTGCGTATTGACCTGCCACATTGACGCCTGCTCCATAGCGATCGCGGAACGCCGCCGCGTCGCTTGCCACAACGACGCATTGGCCGGGCTCGAGGACTATCGAGGGGAAGACGAACTCGATGCCCGCCGTGAGCCGCACGCCCGCGAGATCGAGCGGCACGGTTGTGACATTCCGCAATTCGACGTAATCGAGCGTCTCCCCTTCCGGGGCGTTGTACATCAGCTCCGTCACCCGCAGCCCATCGAGCAGATTCAATTGGTTGGAGTACGGATAGTCCCCGTCGCCGGCATCGACCTTTTCTCCTTCGAGAGCCGCGGAGATGATGAAATCGCTGCTGGTGGTCGAGCTGTTCATCGCCTGGATCGCGAGCAGATTGTCGCCCTGGCGGAGCAGGCTGATGCGGTCTGAAAGATCGACGATATCGTCGAACCCGGGATATTCCGCCTCATGATTATCCGTGGCGGCAGAATTCCAGCGGAGCGTCGCCGGCGCGCCGGTGCGGCCCACTTCCACCCCGTTCAGATACGCCACGTAGCCGTCATCATATCGGACGTTCAGCGTCAGCGAGGCGAACGTGGTCGCCGGATCGCCGTCGACGTGGAACGGTATGCGAACGTAACAGGTCGCATTTTTCCCGTACATTGTCGTTTCGACATCCAGACTGATCATCTGCTCGTAGCCCGAGCTTCGCTCGAATCCGACGCCTCCCGGCGTCCCCGAGACGCTCAGCCAGGTCGAATCGTCGAAATCCACGCGGGACATCCAGTCGTCCGCGATCTGAGCGGCCGAGGTCGGAACGATCGCGCGTTTGGCGGCGTCTTCCGGAACGAGACCGTAAGTCGTGATCGTGGTTTCGGGAGGCGAGGAGTTCGGCAATCCCGGCGTCGGCAGCACGAAGTAGTCGAACTGCCAGGTCCCGTCCGGCAGCCGGCCCTGCGAGACATCGGTTGTCTGCGGAGCGAAGATCACGGCATCGATCTGTTCGTATGAAGCGTCATACAGAGCGATCAGATCGCCGTCGGAGGAGAGTTTGAAGCCGAGATGCCCCGGATTGGCGCCGTCGTCCGCCGCGAGGACCAGGTATCCCTCGCCCCCGATGAAGCTCAGAGGCCTGAGCCGATGCCGGCCGGGATCGACGGAGGGCGTGTCCGTCAGATAGAACTCCCCGACATCGACGGGCAGCGGGTCCGGATTGTACAGCTCGATGAAATCGGATTCGAACAGGACCTTCTCGCTGGCCAGCCACTCGTTGATCCGGATCGCGCCGGGCTCGCCAAGGGGCTGCGGGGTATTGGCCCGACCAAACGTCGGGGTCGTGAGACTCCAGTGGTTATCGGCCCCAACGCGGCCGATGGACAGATCGGGCAGTTGCGAGCCGAACTCGACCGAATCGATCATCTCGCCGGCCGCGTCGTACAGGTACACGCCGTCGCCCCCGGCGTCCAGCTTGAAACCCAGGTGGAGAGCGGATGCCGCGTCCCCATCGTCCGCCGCCAGGACCAGGTATTCCCCAGGGGCGATCGTCGTTCCCGCGGGAAAGACGAATTTCGTCGGCTGGTACGGATCGTCGCTGAGACTCATGCCGGCCAGATCGATCGCCTCCGAGCCTCGATTACGCAATTCGACAAGATCGGGATAAGTCCCTTCCCGCTCGACGGCCGACACGTTGTTCGCCAGGACCTCGTTGATGACCAACTCGGCGGAGGCCGCAGCCGTCACGCGAGGGGAGCCATCGCCCACCAGGACGCCGTTCGTCGTGGACGTCTGGCGAATCTGGGCGAGCACGGCCGCGTTGCGACGCACGACAAACTGCTTGATCTCGCTGATCACCTGTGCCGGCGCCCAGCCGCCGAGCACCTGATCCACCAGTGGATCGAACCGCTCCGGCGAGAAGACCGTGCCGATCAGATCCCGCAATTGGCTGTGGTAGAGGGCCACAACTTCAGAATGGCCGAACAGGCGTTTCAACCCCTCGACGCCGTTGCGCCCGGGGGCCCCCGTGACGATCGACAGCACGGTCATATCGATGCTGCCGTGGGCGTTTCCCTGGTCCAGGATCGTGTCCAGATCGTGCGGGATCAGCACGAAGCGATGGTCCGCCGCGCCGCAGTACAGAAAGTAGTCGTCCCCGATGCCCATGTTGAGCCCGGTCTCCTGGTTCAGCAGGAGCGAGTCGATCGCGATGTACCGCAGCCACTGCCGAAGGTTGATGACCTGATTGACGTCGTGCAGATAGGTGGCCTCCGGAGCATTGTTGAGCACGTCCACCATGTGGATCAGGTCCGACCAATCATCCTGCGACACATGGCTGGCCTTGAAGTACCGATCCCGGTAAACGTTCGGATCGGGGCCTTCGTATCGCAGCTCGGCCTCCAGCGAGCCCGAATCGCGGCGGAAACACGTGTAGAGATTGCCGTTGGGATCGTCCGGAAAGTGCCTTTGGCTGAACTCGTCGTCGAACGCGTCGAAACGCGAATAGACGCCATACATGGGACTGCCTGCAGAAGCCAGATCCGCGCCGTTGATCCGTAGTTCGGAGGCAGCCGCATTGGCGGCGGCGATGCCCGCCAGGCGGAAGATTGCGCTGCCGAGAATCTGCGCGTGCGTGTAACGGCAGTTGAAGTTGATCGCGGCACGATTCTTCCAGAGGCCGTCCCGCGGAAACCCGACATGATAGTTGTTGGGAGGGCCGCTGCGCGTGCCGTGGCCGCGGTTGCGGACTATCGCTCGATAGCACAGCGACGTGCCCGTGCCGTCGATGCTGATGAACGTGCAGTTCATCGCGGCGTTTGTGTCCTCCTCGCCATTGCTTCGACTGCCGATCCGGGCCAGTCGGGCCCGCTCCATCTCCGTCATGACGACGTAGTACAGCGGAACGCCTCCGATATGCCAATAGCTGTTCACATCGAGCGTCGAATCCACGCGATAGAGCGAGTTCGTCACCTGTTCCCACTTGCCGTCCACGAGGCTGGGAGCGGGCCACGTGCGAGTTCGACCGCCGCTGTCGACCGCCTCGACGAAGAACTCGACGACGGCACGATCCGCGTGCGGGGGAATCCGGCCCCCGTACACGCCGTCCCCGGCGCGACCGTCGCCGTGGGCGCCGTCGTCGAACATCGCAACGGCGGTGAAATCGGCGGGACTCGCGTGCGGATAACTGGCGGCGTCCGCATAGGAGGAATGGTCGGGACGGTACCGCAATTGGACGGTCGTCTGCTGGATGGATTCGTCGATCACCCGGGCCGTCACCGTGACGGAATCGCCGGGCTTCGGAATCAGCGGGCTGTGCCGCACGTCCAAAATGATGGGGGCCAGGTCGCCGGCGGCCACGGAATTGGCCGTTCCGGGGGTCCCTTCCGGAATCAGGCCGGCCGCCCAATTCTGGGCGAACTCGTTCGGCTGGGCCGCGTCGATCAGTTCCAGCGACTTGCCCCCGCCGTCAACCTCGTCCGACCACTGCCAGCCCTGGTGACCCTTGTCGGTCGGCCCAAGCTCGCGAGTCGTCCAATCTCCCTCGTCGGCGTAGGCAACAGAATCGATCGCCGCTCCGGCCGCGTTGGCCAGCGTCAATCTCTCGCCGGAATTGCTCAGCCATCCGGCCCAGCCGCCCACCACGTTCTGAACCTCGGGGTGCCGGCTCCGGAAGACGTCCGCATCGGCCGCCACCACGAGTTGTTCCCCAGCCCCAAGCACGACATCGGGGAAGACGAACTCGACGGCGTCCGCGAGCCGCCAGCCGGCCAGAGGGACGGGCTCGCTGCCCCGATTCAGCAGTTCGATCCACTCCCGCCGGGTATCCTCCGGCGTGAGCGGCGGATGATAGGGATGGTACATGATCTCCGAGATGACGACGTTGCCGGCCCCCTTGTCGTTGGCCCTTCCCGGCGTAGGAGCCGTGCAGACCTGCCAGGCGCCGCTGCCGTCGGGAAGCCGGGCGTAGGATGCGTCCGGCGTCTGGCTGCCGAAAGTTACCTGGTCGAGCAACGCTCCTTGCGGATCGTAGAGGGCGACGGATTCGCCCGAAGCCCCAAGCTTGAAGTTCGCATGGAGGAGCCCTTCGCCCGCCTCGTCGTCGACCCACAGCAGCAGGTAGCCGCGGGCCGGGATGGTAGTCGTCTCCGGCTCGCTCGCCGGGATCCGCCATTTAGCCGGCTCGGCCGGATCGTCGCTCAGGCAGCACCCGGCGGCGTCGACGGGCCCGGCCCCGTGGTTGTACAGTTCGATCCAGTCGTCGTAGTCCCCCTGCTCGTCCGGGGCGACGCTCTGATTGTCCGCCATCAGCTCATTGATGACCAGGGTCCAGCCATCCGCATGAACAGAACCACAGACGAGCAAAGACAGCAGGAGCACAGACAGAAATGCACCGATTGAAACGCGCATCGTCAGCCTTCTCAAGAAGCCGCACGTCTCGCTCGGCGATCCGCGCAGCGGTCTGCCTTCCGTCACAACACCCTCGCGCAGTCTTAGCGGAGTCATTCTATTTTAACGCAAGCGAGGCCGGCGAGTCAATGGCGTAAGCTCACAGTCCGAGAAACACGGGCCTCTTGCGCACGTCACACTCATTTGGAAATATATTCCCCAAGAGACAGGCCGCAATCCCACACCAAGGAGGACTAGCGACCGCCATGAGGCTCGACCTCCGACTTGGTTCCCGACTGGAATTACCCCAGCCAACCCAGCTTGACGCGCACGCGACAACACGTCGAGACTCCAACTCACTGCGTCCTGGAATATACGCCCTCTCGTGCACGTTACGCCATATCGGTAACATATCCCACCACACGACGGGTCCGGTCTCTATCGCGAACGGGTCGGCCCCTGCCATGTTATCCGCCCGTCGGCTTCGAGACACAAGACCAGCTTCTGGATGTAGAACAGGTCGGCCCGGCACCAGGGAATGTCCACGTAAGGGGCCAGCCGTTCGGCGGGTTCGTTGAGGATCCACGCCCTCGCGGCGA
>JBDKUU010000321.1:0-6012 GCA_039679525.1 Phycisphaerales bacterium
GGGCGGACATCCGCAACATCCTGGCGTTCGAGAAGGACTGGCCCGAGGCGGTCACGATCCGGCTGGAAGAGAACTTCCGCAGCACCGCTCCCATCCTGCGGGCGGCCGACAAGCTGATCGCCTGCAACCGAAACCGCAAGCCCAAGAGCCTCATCCCGACGCGGACGCACGAAGGCCGGGTCTCCGTCCAATGCTACGCGGATGAGGCGGCCGAGGCCGACGGCGTCGGACGGGAAGTGCGGTCGCTGCTGGCCTCCGGCGTCTCCGGACGCGAGATCGCGGTCTTCTATCGCATCAACTCGATGAGTCGAGCCCTGGAAGAGGCGTTCATTCGCCATCGCACGCCGTACCAGGTCGTGCGCGGCGTCGAGTTCTACTGCCGCAAGGAGATCCGCGACATCCTGGCCTATCTGAAGGTTCTCGTGAACCCGGCCGACGAGATCGCTCTGCTGCGGATCATCAATACGCCGGCCCGCGGAATCGGCAAGGTGACGGTCGAACGGGTCCAGGAGTACGCTGCGTCCAGCTCGATCCCGCTATTCGACGCGCTGCGGAACGCGGACGGAATCGCGGGCCTGAACGACTCCGTCAAGACCAAGCTGCGAGACTTCACGAAAATGATGGAGGCTTTTGCCGCCCAGACGAACGGGAAGGTCGCCCCTCTGATGGAGAAGGTCTTCAGTGCGACGGGTCTGGAAGCCTCGTTCAAGGCCGCGGGCCTGGAGGGACAGAGTCCGCTGGAGAACATCGAGGAATTGATCAGCACCGCGGCTGTCTACGACAATCAAACCGAGACGCCGTCGCTCGTGGACTATCTCCAGCAGATCGCGCTGTTCAGCGACGCCGACGCGTACGACTCCGCCGGCGACAAAGTCGCTTTGATGACGCTGCACGCCGCCAAGGGCCTGGAATTCGAGCACGTGTTCATCATCGGGCTCGAACACGGCATCCTCCCTCACGAACGCTCCAACAACAGCCACGAGGAGTTGGAAGAGGAACGGCGGCTGTTCTTCGTCGGAATGACCCGCGCCAAGACCAATCTCAATATCAGCTACGCCCAGTACCGCACGGTTCGGGGCCAGTTCCTCCGCACGATCCCCTCGCAGTTCCTCTACGAACTCGGGCCGGGCCTGATGCAGGAACCTCTCGATCATGACGAGCGTCCCCAGCCTCAGCCTCGCTCCGTCGAGCCGCTCCGCCGGCCCGCGCCGCTGCAGAAGCCCCCGGCTGAGAGCCGACCGGCTCCGTATGAGCCCGGCCAACTCGTCAAGCACAAAGCCTTCGGCCTGGGACGGGTCAAGAAGTTCGTCGACATGGGCGCCAACAGCGTCGTCACGATCAGCTTCAATAGTGGACAGACGAAGTCCCTGCTCCTACAATATGCGGATCTCACGAAGATGTAGATCGTGAGTCGTAGAAACGGGTTTGGAAAATGGAGGATTAGGCATATTTCCAGAACCCGGCCTCGAAACCGCTATTGAAGGGGATGGTCATGTCCGGACAGGTCAATCGCAGGGAGTTCTTGCAGATCGCGGCGGGCAGCGGCGTTTATCTCGCGGGCGCCGGTTTCTTCGGAGGCGTCGCTCGTGCGGCGGGTTCCGGACTGGTCAGTCCCGGCTGCCGGAAGAGCAAGGTCAAAGTCGCCCGGCTGTACATGGGGACGCCGCAAGGGCTCTGGCCCAAACCGAAGCTGAGCTTCCAGGACGAAGTCCACACCTATCAGGCCCAGTTCGCCAAGTTCGGCGGCGACGTGGCGGACGTCGATTTCGTCTGCGACGAGATCGTCACGTCGGCCGAGGCGGTCGGCAGGGCCAAGCCCAGGCTCCAGGACGTCGACGGCATTCTCGTCATCCACCTGAGCATGGGGACCGGCGCCATCCTCAATGAGATCCTGAGCGTCGGCAAGCCTACGGCGGTCTTCGCCTTGCCCTATTCGGGACATGAGTGGAGTTCCTTCGGCGCGATCCAGAAGCAGCCGATCGGCGCCAAGCTGGAGTGCTTCCTGACGAACGACTATTCTCAGCTTGCCGTCGCCATCCGGCCCTTTCGGGCCATTCACCACGCCCGGGAGGCCAAGATCCTCAACGTCACGACCCGGTCGTTCCAGGACTACGCCGACCTGATGAAGGCCAAGTTCGGCACGGAGATGAAGCAGATCGATCTGGACACGGTTGTCAAAGCGTACAACGCGATCGACGACAAAGCCGCGGAGGCGGAAACCGAGCAGTGGCTCAAGGGCGCGGAGGCGATGATCGAGCCGTCCCGCAAAGACCTGTTCAAATCGTGCAAGCTCGCGCTGGCGTTCGAGAACATGATGGCCGACGAAGACGCGACCGTACTGACGGTCGACTGCTACGGCACCATGTGGGACAGGACGATCAAGCTGCCCGCGTATCCCTGCATCGGATTCTGCCGGCTCAACGACATGGGGCTGGGCGGGATCTGCGAATCCGATCTGCGATCCGCCATGACGCACATCATCCTCCAGGGTCTGACGGGCAAGCCCGGCTTCATCAGCGATCCGACCATCGATGAATCCAACGGCAGCATCATTCTGGCCCACTGCATGAGTTCCCGAAAGATGGATGGTCCGAGCGGCCCCATGGCCCCGTACAAGCTGCGAACCGTCCACGAGCGGGAGGAAGGCGTTACGCCGCAGAGCCAGATTCGCAAAGGCGAGAAGGTTACTCAGGCGATCCGGATCGGAGCGGATCGGGTGCTGTACTTCACGGGCGAGATCATCGACACGCCGGTCGGGGTCCAGTTCGACCGGGGCTGCCGGACCAAGATCACCGTGAAGGTGGACGGCGACATCACGACCCTGTGGAAGAACTGGTCCGAGGGGCTTCACCGCCAGACGGTCTACGGCGACATCCGCAAGGAGCTCGGACAGTTCTGCCGATACACAGGGATCAAAATGGTCGACGAGGCCTCGCCCGTGCAAGCGTGACTGGCGGCTGGCCGGCAGGTTCGTCCTTGACAAGACCGTCGGGCAAACCCTAGATGTACGCTTGGCTTGATAAGGAAATCGAACGATGAACTATGCAGTCATCATGGCCGGCGGGACCGGCAAACGGCTCTGGCCCCTGAGCCGGCAGAAGAGGCCCAAGCAAGTCCTGAAGCTTCTGGACGGCCAGACCCTCTTGAATCGCTGTTTTGACCGCCTGGGCCCGGTCTTCGACGCGCGAAATATCCTGGTGCTGACGAACGCCGGGTACGCCGATCTGGTTCGCGAGAATCTCCACGGCCTGCCGGTGCACAACGTGATTGCGGAGCCCGCCGTCCGCGATACGGCCAGCGCGATCTGTCTGGCCGCCACCGTGCTGGCCAAATACGACCCGGACGCGGTGATGGCGATCCTGACCGCCGATCAACTCCTGGAGCCGCCGGAAGTGCTCCAGCAGGCGTTGACCGACGCGTTCGAGTTCATTTCGGGCAATCCCGATGCCTTGATCACCTTCGGGATCAAACCCACATTCCCGAGCACTCAACTGGGCTATATAAAGTGCGCCAATCCGCGACAGTTGCCCCGGTGCCGGAACGCCGTGCATGCGGTTGAGGCCTTTCGGGAGAAGCCTGACCAGAAGACCGCCGAACAGTACGTCGCGAGCGGCCAGTACTCCTGGAATTCGGGGATGTTCGTATGGCGTGCCAAGACCATCCTGGCCAACCTCCAGCGGTTCCTGCCTGATTCCGTCGAGCCGCTTCGCCGCATCGCGGCCGCGTGGGACTCGCCGGCCCAGGAGAAGACCCTGCAGGAGTGGTTCCCCAAGCTGCCCAAGATCAGCATCGATTATGCGGTCATGGAGAAAGCCGATCAGGTCCACGCCATTCAGCTCAACTGCAAATGGCTCGATATGGGTTCGTTTGCCGCACTGGCCGATGTCATCAAATCCGACGAAAACAACAACATCGTGGTGGCCGGGGCCAGCGAGTTGTTGGACTGCCGGGACAGCATCATCGTCACCGAGGACAAGGGGCATCTGATCGCGGTGATCGGGCTTGAGAACATCGTCGTCGCCCACACGCCGGACGCGACGTTGGTCTGCCATGCCAGCCAGACGGAGCGGCTCAAGCAACTGCTCGACCGGATCGAGCAGCACGGCCGGACGAAGTTCCTGTAGTCGCGGGCGTCGGGGGGACTGCCGAAATGAGATACCTGGCGATAGACTACGGCTTAAAGAGAACGGGACTGGCCGTATGCGACGCAAGCGAGACGATCGTCTCGCCTCTGGCTGTGGTGCAGGGGCGTAAGGACCTGATTGAGAGGATCAAGCGGGTTGTAGTATCCGAGGGCATCGGGGCCGTCGTGGTGGGTCTGCCGTTGAATATGGACGGCACGGAGGGCCCTCAGGCCAAGCTGGTCCGGGCCTTTGGCAACGAGCTCGGCAGGCAAATCGGCATCCCTGTTCATTTCCAGGACGAACGTCTGAGCAGTTTCGAAGCGGAGCAGAGGCTCATGGAGATGGACCTGACCTGGGCCAAGAAGAAAGAACGACTCGACGCGTTGGCCGCCGCGGACATCCTCCAGACCTTCCTCGACCAGAAGGCCGGCCGTTAAGTTTCGCAATCGGTGCGTCCCTCCAGCCTTCTATACAATCTCCTACCTCGGTTTTTGGGTTTGCCTGGCGTCGCCCGATTGCTATAATGCGACAGGAGCATTTCGCAGGTGTCTGGCGGGGTGCGATATGGCAATCGGAATGTGAGATCAGGACGTTTGAGTGAAGTTCCAGGTTTTTAAAAACGGCAAACCCGTTACCGATTTCGTCCCGTCCGGCGCGTATCTCTTCGGCACGGACGGCATCAGCATTCGTCGCGCAAAGATCGTGTTCGCCGATGGTTGTGTCGAGTGCATCCGGCCGAACATCGAAACCGCCGGGCTGGCGCTGCTCTGGCCGATCGAGGATTTCGGCAGAATCCTGCTGCCGACGACCTGTCTGCCCGAGCGGGAGCGGCCGTACATCCTCAACGTCGAACTCGCCCGCGCCAAGCTCATGCAGATCACCAACCGGCGCGAGGATTGGTCGTTTTTCGACGATCTGGAAGGGCTTGAGGAGATCGCCAAGGAGTCCCAGGACGAGTTCGTCAAGGCGATTCAGAGCATCAAGGACCCCGCGGCGGCCTCGGTCCTGGCCGACGCCTCGCTTCGCAAGGCCACGATCTACTCTGAGAAACTGGCGGTTCGCCAGGGCAAGTCGCTCTTCGACAAGCGGCGAAAGAGTCCCGGCTTCGGCCGCGGCTGCCTGGGCTGCCGGGTCGACCCGAATCTCCTGACCAAGCCGCAATACATCGACCGCCTGCTGGAGTCGTTTGCCTCGGTGACCGTGCCGATCAACTGGGCTCAAATCGAAACCCGGCAGGGACACTTCGATTTCTCCCTGATCGACAGTTGCATGGGGATCCTGAGCCGAAAGAAGATCGTGATCTCCGCGGGGCCGCTGCTGCGGTTCTCGCCGCACCAGTTGCCGGAGTGGCTGCTCCAATCGGGGATGGGATTCGAGAAAATGCGGGAGATGGCCTACCAGTTCGTCTCGAAGGTCGTCGCCCGCTTCGCCGGGGTCGTTCACCGCTGGTACGTCATCAGCGGCATGAACGCCTTCAATCAGTTCAATTTCAACTTCGAGCAGATCCTCGAAATGACCCGGGCCGCCAATATGGCGGTGCGGGCTGCGGGCAGCAGGGCGGTGCGGATCGTGGAGGTCAGCAGCCCCTGGGGCGAGTACTACGCCACTACGCCCAACAGCATACCGCCTTTTGTCTACATGGACATGGTCGTGCAGAGCGGCACCGGCTTCGACGCATTTGCTCTCCAGGTCCGCTTCGGCAAGGACGAGACCGGGCTTCACCTGCGGGACATGATGCAGATTTCGTCGATCCTGGACTGCTTCGCCCCCATCGCCAAGCCCCTGTACATCACGGATGTGGAGATCCCCAGCAAGGACGGCAAGGGCAAGTTCGATCCCGAGGCGGCCGGCGTCTGGCACCGCAAATGGGACCAGGCCCATCAGGCCC